>NZ_JBSGBY010000389.1:0-8054 GCF_053601505.1 Nocardia sp. NPDC004722 | reverse complement strand
CTTGGCCGGAATCCACACGTGCGGGTCATGCACTGCGAGTATGGATCCCGGCCAAAAGCACGCCGGGATGACGAGGGTGTCAGGAGCCGCGAGGTGTCGTGGGTGTCAGGACTTGGCTTGGTATTCCAGGCGTTCGCCGTCTACGGCGGCGCGCATCATGCTGGCTAGGCCCGGATGGTTCTTCAGGCCCGGGTCGGAGTCGACGATCTCGCGGGCCAATTGTTGGGCGGCGGTGATGACTTCGAGGTCGTCGAGGAGGGAGAGGAGGCGGAGGCTGCGGGCGGTGCCGGATTGGGCGGAGCCGAGGACGTCGCCTTCGCGGCGTTGGCGGAGGTCGAGGACGGCCAGTTCGAAGCCGTCGGTGGTGCCCGCGACCGCTTCGAGGCGGGCCATCGCGGTGCCGACCGGGCCGGATTCGGTGATGAGCAGGCACAGGCCCGGGTGTTTGCCTCGGCCGACACGGCCGCGGAGCTGATGCAGCTGGCTGACGCCGAAGCGGTCGGCGTCGACGATCACCATGACCGTGGCGTTCGGGACGTCGACGCCGACCTCGACGACCGTGGTGCACACCAGGACATCGATCTCGGCGTCGTTGAACGCCCGCATGACGCGGTCCTTCTCGTCGGCGGGCAACCGGCCGTGCAGCAGGCCGACGCGCAACCCCTTCAGCGGACCGCTGCCGAGCATCTCGTACATGTCCACGGCGGAGTGCGTGGTCGGGGCTTCCTTCTCCTCATCGGATTTCTTGCGTCCCTTGGCCTTTCCGGCCTTGCCGTCCTCTTCGTCGCCGATGCGCGAGCACACCACATACGCCTGCCGCCCGGCGTCGACCTCCTCGCGAATGCGTTCCCACGCCCGATCCACCCATGCCGGTTTCACCTTGGCGGGAACGACTTTCGACGTGATCGGAGAACGCCCGCGCGGAAGCTGGGTCAGCACAGAGGTTTCCAGATCACCGAGCGTGGTCATGGCGATGGTGCGCGGGATCGGGGTGGCCGTCATGACCAGCAGGTGTGGGCTCGCACCGTCCTTGGCCTTGGCGCGCAACGCATCCCGCTGCTCCACACCGAAGCGGTGCTGTTCGTCGACCACCACCATGCCGAGATCGAAGAACTCGACATTGTCCTGGATCAGCGCGTGCGTGCCGATCACCAGACCGGCGTCACCGGTGACGGCGTCCAGCAACGCGGCCTTCTTCTGGCCCGCCGACATGGAACCGGTCACCAGCACCACCTTGGTGGCCAGCTCGTCCGCACCCAGCTCCCCGGCGGTGCCCAGATCGCCGAGCATCTTCTTCAACGACCGATAATGCTGCGCCGCAAGCACTTCCGTCGGCGCGAGCAGTGCTGTTTGCTGCCCGTTGTCGATCACCTGCAGCATGGCGTGCAGGGCCACGATGGTCTTGCCCGAACCCACCTCGCCCTGCAACAGCCGATGCATGGGATGGGCGCGTGACAGATCCGCTGAGATCTCGCCGACGACCGTCAACTGCCCCTCGGTCAGCTCGAAGGGCAGCCGCTTGTCGAAGGCCGCGGCAATGCCGTCGGTGCGCGGCGGGCACGGCTTGGCGGCCCGGCCCTCCACCTGGTGGCGACGCTCGGCCAGCACCAGCTGCAACGCCATCGCCTCGTCGAAACGCAAACGGCCCCGGGCGGCTTCGATATCGGACTTGTGCTCGGGTAGGTGGATCAGGCGCAGCGCGTCCGACACCGGGATCAGCGCGTGCTCGGTGATCAACGGCTCCGGCAGCGGATCGTCGATGGGGTCGAGCTGATCGAGCACCTGCCGCACGCAGCGCAGCAGATTCCAGCTCTGCACCTTCGCCGTCGACGGGTACACGGGGATGAATTCGCGCTCGAAGAACGACATGTCGATGCCCCCGGCGCCCTTGGCGCTCTGCGCCAGACCGCGCAGCGCGCCGCCGCCGTGCACCGAGGTGAGACTCTCGACCGAGCCCTCGCCCTTCTCCGGCAGGATCAGGTAATCGGGGTGCGAGAGGTTCCAGCGGGTGGGCTGCCAGTAGTGCACGGTGCCCGACATCATCGCCCGCGCACCCTCTTTCACCAAGTGGCGCACCTTGTCACCGCTGAAGAAGGTGATCTCCACCGGCTTGGCGCCGCCCGCGTCGAGACTCACCTTGAGCAGGCTGCCCTTGCGGTTCTTCATCGGCCGCAGATCGGTCTTGGTGATGCGGCCGATCACCGTGAGATGCGCGCCCTCCTCGGGCTCCTCCTCGGTGAGCGGCTGCCCCTGCGTGGCATAGCGCAGCGGATAGTGCCGCAGCAGATCCTCCACGGTCTGCATGTCGAAACTCTCCTGCAACTGCTCGGCCGCCTTCACCCCGAGCACGTGATCGAGCCGATCCGCCAGCGTCGCCATCTATTTCACCCCAATCTGCACGGGCACCTCGATCTGCACGGCCATCCCACTCTGCACGGCGCTACTCCACCCCGATCTGCACGACATCCCCCGCTTGCCCACCCGGATACACGACCACCTCGACGCCCGGGAACCCGGCGGCCACATGCTCCGCCAACTCCCGCGAAAGCCCTTCCGGCGCATCACATCCGATGAGCATCGTCACCAATTCCCCACCCAGCCCGAGCATCCGGTCCAGCAGCGTCCGCCCGGCCGCCCGCACATCGGAATCGATCACCACCACGTCCTGCCCGACCAGCCCGAGCCCATCCCCCGCCTCACACATCCCCACCATGGTGAGGGCCCGCTCCGGCGCGACCCGCAGTGCGCCCCACCGAGTTCCGGCCGCCGCCTCCGACATGGCGAACGCATCGTCGGCAGCCGCCCGCCCCGCATCATGCATGGCCAACGCCGCCAACCCCTGCACCATCGACCCGCACGGCAGCATCAACACTTCCCGCTGCCCATCCCGCGCCGCCACACTGACGGCCACCAACTCGTGCGCGGGCAACGCCCCGTTCGGCAACACCAGCACCTCCCGCCGAGCCACCCCCCGAATCGCCTCGAGCAGCACATCAGCGGTGACCGCCCCCTGCAGCACAACCGCACCCGCGTCCTCGAACAACCGCACGGCCCCCGGCCCGGCGACCACCGCCAGAATCGCCCGATCGGCAACCCCACGATGCGCATGCATGTCCGCGGTCAACGTCTCGATTCGAATCCCACTCAACCGCCCCGCCGCCAGCCCCGCCTCCACGGCGGCCCCGGCATCGGCGCAATGCACATGAGCAGACCAGGTATCGGACCCGTCCCCGACGACAACCACCGAATCCCCCAGCGCATCAAGCCGATCCCGCAATGCGTCGATACGCGATTCGTCGGTGCCGCGCACCACGTACATCACCTCGTATTGCGGCGCGACACCGCCGAGATCCCGCGACTCCGCCGTACCGAGAAGTTCGGCCGCAGCGGCGGCGGCCGAAGACTCCGGGACCCCCGAATATGGCACCACCGCACCACGATTCGATGCATCGAGGCCCGTTTCCATGGCCGCTCGGAGTGCGGCAGCCCCCGTGCTGTCGGCGACGCCCGCAGCACTGCCGTCCGTCGACGACTCTCCCGGGGCCGTCGCACTTCGCGCGCTGGTGGGCGGACCCGACCGCCGCTGCGGGGCGTCACGCCGGTAGACCGGCCGCGCGGGCGTGGTGCCACCGGCGGCCGTGACCAATTCGTCCAACAGAACGAGCAGCCCGCGCGCGCCCGCGTCGACAACCCCCGCCTCACGCAGCACTCCCAACTGCGTCGGCGTCTCGCCTAAAGCCTTGGCCGCTCCATCCGCCGCAGCGAGCGCGACCGAGACCAGATCCCGCTCCGAACAATCGGCCGCCCGCTCGGCGGCCCGATCCAGCACGGTGAGCATGGTCCCCTCGACCGGCGAGCTCAACGCCTCCCGCACCAACCGCGCGGCCTGCCGCAGCGCGATCCGCAGTGACTGCTCGGTCAGTGGCCCGTCGACAGCCGCCTCCGAAATCCCCCGCAACACCTGCGACAGGATGATCCCCGAATTCCCCCGCGCTCCGACTGTCGCCGCGCGCGCCATGGCTGCCGCGACCTCCCGCGCCTGCGGCCTGGCTGCCTCTTCCGAGGCCACCTCGACTTCGGCCGGCGCCGCGGTGTCGGTGACCTGCGCCACTTCCCGCGCCCCGGCGCCGGACTCGTCCCCGGTGACCGGCTTGCGCGACACCCAGGATTCGGCCGGTTCAGCGCGTTGTTCGAGTTCGGGTGCCCGACCCGCTGGATCCTCCGCGTGAGTTGTCGCGGCGGATTCCTCGGCCCCGTGCACGGCCGCGCGCATGGTGGCGAGCAGGTTGGTGCCGGTGTCGGAGTCCGGGACCGGGAAGACGTTGAGGGCGTTGATCTCGTCACGGTGACGTTCGAGGGCGGCGAGGGTCGAGCGACCCCAGCGCAGCAGGGCAGTACCGTCGAGCGCGTCCGCTACCCCGGGCACCGTCACCGTCCTTCCGCTCACGTCGTGGAATACAGCGGCCAGCCTAGTCGGGGAGACCGACACCACGCTGTCACCTGGCATTCGTACGGCGCATACGCGGCGGCCGAGGGGGACCCAATTGGACATCGCCCGAGGCGGTTGGCTAGTCTTGTGCGGTTGCCTCACGCAGGCACGGTCCTGTGCTTCCAGGTATCAGCCCGCGTTGGCCAGCTATTCGCTGGTAGGTACGTCCAAGACATAAGCTTTCGGACACGCTGTGCATCGTGCAGCGGGTCCCACTATGACCATGAAGGAGTTCGCGACTATGGCTGCCGTTTGTGACGTCTGCGCCAAGGGCCCCGGCTTCGGTAAGTCGGTTTCGCACTCGCACCGGCGCACCAACCGTCGCTGGAACCCGAACATCCAGACCGTGCGCGCCCAGGTTGCCCCGGGCAACACCCGCCGCATGAATGTCTGCACCTCCTGCCTGAAGGCGGGCAAGGTCGTTCGCGGCTGATATCCAGTTCTCGTCGGAAGCCCCGGTCCCCCAGAATGGTGGGCCGGGGCTTTTGTCGTACCCGGCCTACGAGATCAGGGGTGGGAATTGAGCGAATGGCAAGTGTTGCCGCTGGCGGCCGAACACACCAGCAGTCTGGGCGCCTGTCATATCGCCTGCTGGCGTGAGGCGTATCAGGATCTGGTGCCCCAGCATGTGCTGGACGCCTTCGATGTGGTGCAGCGGGCCGCGGCCTGGGATCGGATCCGGGTCAGATATCCGGGACACGTGATGGTCGCGGTCGTCGACGACGAGGTCGTCGGATTCGCGGCCTGCGGGCCGTCACGCGAGGAAAACCCGCCCACCGAGCTGGAACTCAGCGCCATGTACGTGCGCGCCGCCTACTACGGCACCGGCCTGGCGCACGATCTGATGGACGCGGTGCTCTCCGACGATGCCGATACGTCGCTCTGGGTCTTCGAGGAGAACCCGCGAGCGCGGGCCTTCTACCGGAAGTACGGCTTCGAACTCGACGGCGAGCGCCGAGTCGAAGCCTTCACTCCCGCAATGCAGGTGCGAATGGTGCGTGCTAGGCCGCACCGTTGAGGCAGTCCACCTGCTGGCTGATCGACTGCACCACGCACGCCAGGCGCGAGGTCACATTCGACGACAGGCCACTCACGCTATTCGTGTCGAACAGGCTGCCGACCGGCTGAACGGTGGTGTGCGTGGTGTCGGGGGTGTAGTTCTCCAACGGCAGGCCGTCGGCATTGGCGACGGCCGGAGCCGCGGCCAGGGCCGCACCCGCGGCCAACGCGACGAAAACACCACGGGCAGTCTTGTTCTGCATTCACATGCTCCTGAATCAGGTCAACGGGATTCGCTAGGGCAGACGCCAGTCCACCGGCGCGGCCCCTAGGGTACCCAGCAATTCGTTGGTTCGGGAGAATGGCCGAGATCCGAAGAATCCCCGCGACGCCGACAGCGGTGAGGGATGGGCGGATTCGATGTAGGGCGTACTGCCCAGCATGGGCTTCAATGTCGAGGCGTCACGGCCCCACAGAATCGCCACCAGCGGCTGATCGCGGGCAACCAGCGCGCGAATTGCCTGCTCGGTCACCGCTTCCCAGCCCTTACCGCGATGCGAGGCGGGCTGGCCCGGCTGCACCGTCAGCACCCGGTTGAGCATGAGCACGCCCTGATCGCACCACGGCGAGAGATCCCCGTTGGACGGCATCGGCAGCCCGAGATCCTTGGTCAGCTCCGAATAGATATTGGACAGACTGCGCGGAATGGGCGAAACGTCCGGAGCCACCGAGAAACTCAGCCCCACCGGATGTCCCGGCGTCGGATACGGGTCCTGGCCGACGATCAGGACCCGGACCTTGTCGAAGGGCCGCTGGAAGGCCCGCAGCACGTTCTCCCCCTTGGGGAGATAGCCACGGCCCTCGTTGTTTTCGGTTCGCAGGAATTCGCCCATGGCGGCAATGCGGTCGGCCACCGGCTCGAGGGCCTCGGCCCAGCCCGTATCGATGACTTCCGACAGTGGTTTCGCACCCATGTCGGGAAAACTTATCGTGTCGAGTTCCATTGCGTCACCGCACCCGCCTATGCGAAGGATTCCCACCCGCCGAGTCCGGTACGGGCCGTTCCGTCCACGGTCACGCCCGACCCGGCGTGAACACGGCCGATGTGTGTCCAGCCTTCCGGCAAATCACCCGAATCGGCGAAAGTCGCGGCGAATGCGTGGTCTTCGCCGCCCGCCAGAATCCAGTCAAGGGGGTTGACACCCAGCGCCTTGGCGACCGCCTCCAATTCGGGCACGACCAGCGCCGCGGACTCCAGATCGATGGCCACGCCGGAGGATTCGGCGATATGCCCGAGATCGGCGAGCAAACCGTCCGAGACGTCGGTGAGCGCGGTGACCTCGACGGTGTCCGGCAGCTCCAGCACCGCGTCGTAGGGCGGCTGCGGAACCCGGTGCACGGCAACCACATCCGCGAATTCGGCGAGCAGCTCTTCGTGATCGGCACCGGCCGACAGCACCGCCAGCCCCGCGCCCGACCAGCCGAGCTTCCCGGCCACGGCCACCACGTCACCCGGGCGCGCGCCCGAAATCTTGATCGGCGCGCGGCGCGGATCTCCGAACGCCGTCACCGAGATGATCAGCATCGGGCTGCGCACCATGTCGCCGCCCGCGATGGACGCACCGGCGCGACCGGCCTCCGCCCACAGTCCGTCGGTCAGTCCCTTGACGAACTCGACCGGGGTGTCCGAGGGGCAGCCCAGTCCCACCACGAACGCGCTCGGCACCGCGCCCATGGCCACCACGTCGGCGGCGTTCTGCGCGATCGCCTTGCGGCCGATGTCGTGCGGGCTCGACCAGTCGGTGCGAAAGTGCCGGTCCTGCACCAGCATGTCGGTGGTCACCACGAACCGGCCCTCGGGCGCGGCGATCACCGCGGCATCGTCGCCGGGACCCAGCAGTACGCCGCGCGTCTGCGTGCGACCCGCGTTCACCAGCGCGATGAGCCCGAATTCCCCGAGCTCGCCCACGGTCTGCGCCCCCGGTCCGGACTCCGGCTTGCTGCTGGCGGTGATGACGGTCTCCTTCGGGGCGAGTGTGATGCGGTCGGCTGACCGCTCGACGGTACCCTCGTTCCCGATGAGCAACGACACCCGCGACACCGAGCCGGACGCCAAGGACGCTGCGCCGGACGCCGAGCAGACCGCACCGGAGACCGAGGCCACCGCACGCGAGGCCGCCGGCACCGAACCCGAGCCCGGCGACGGCACCGAAAAGGCCGAGCCGACCGCGGAATCGGACGACGACTACGAGGTCCGCCGCTCCCCCGCGCTCATCGCCACCGCGGTCGCGCTGCCGGTGGCGCTCATCGTCGGCCTGCTCGTCATGGGTGTGCTCGCCAATCGCCATCACAGCCGCGACCCGCTCGCCCTCGGCGCGGTGCCCGCGCCCGGCGCTTCCAGCGCGGAATGCGCCAAGCTGATGGCCGCACTACCCGGCACCATCGGCGACTACACCACCTCCGACCTGGTGGCCCCCGCCCCTGCCGCCACCCACGCCTGGCAGCTGCCCGACGGCGGCGACCCGATCGTGGTGCGCTGCGGCTTGGACCGCCCGCAGGAATTCAA
>NZ_JBSGBY010000388.1:0-8086 GCF_053601505.1 Nocardia sp. NPDC004722 | reverse complement strand
CATGGACGAGTACCCGGACGCGGTGTCGATCGGCGAGGTGTGGGTCAACGACAACATCCGCTTCGGTGTGCCGCCCGGAGCCGGGCACCGCGCAGGCCCATTACTTCGGCCCCGTCCAGGCGCACGGTGCCGGAGGTGGCGGGGATCAGTCCCAGCACCATGCGGGCCGTCGTGGTCTTGCCGGAACCGGATTCGCCGACGATGGCGGTGGTGCGGCCCCGGCCGATGGTGAACGAGACGTCGTCGACGGCCCGCAGGTTCCCCCTACGGCCGCGCATGCGGTACTCCTTGGCGAGGTGTGAAACCTCCAGAACCGGGGCGTCGTCGGTGACGGTTGTCTCGAAATCCACACTGGACGAGCGGGTCTCGGGCGACGCGCCCACCGTCGGTAGCGCCACGATGCGCGCGGGCGCGGCGGCCCCCCCCCCCCCCGCTTCGGGCGGATCACAGCGTGATCGGGTCTCCGACGACGTAATCCGCCGCGTCCGCTCCCGGGGAGGTTCCCTCGATGATGGTGTAGGACTGGACGGTCAGGGGGCCGCCGCAGCCGTCGACCTTCAGTTGGTAGTCGTTGCTGACGATGTAGCCGGTGTCGCCTGTGGGCAGTTGCTTGCCGTCACCGTCGATCTTGATGTCGGTGATCTTGCCGGGGGTGATGGTGAGGTTGAAGCCGATGGTGCCGCCGATGGTGGGTTCGATGTTCACGCTCGCGGTCGGTGTGACCGTCTCCAGTCCGGCCGAGACGCCGAGGTCGGCGTTCAAGGTCACGCCCGCGGTGCCGGCGATGGTGAACTTCACGTCCAGATCCACCGCGCAGGCGGCGAAGTATCCGGTGCGGATCTTGGCGGTGCCGCCGGTGACCTTGCCGTAAGACGTGTGGCTCAGGTACACCTCCCGGCTGGTCGGCATCCCGTTCAAGGGCGGGACCACGTGGTACGAGGCGTCCTGATTGCCGACCGTGACCGACAACCCGTTCGGTGCGACGGTCGTCTTCTCGTGCGGCGCCAGCCCCCCGTCCGCATGGGCGATGCCTCCGGTCGCCACTCCTCCGAGCAGCCCCGCGGCGGTAATGGCACCGGCGACAGCGGTCTTGATGTTCATGGTGAGTCCTCCCCGACTCTCGATGCGGAGCCCGTTCGGCCCGCTGAGATGAAAGTTAGGGAAAAGGCGCAGAGCCCAGCGAAAGCCTTTCTCCGAGTCCGGCACAAAACCCCTGATCGCCGGTACCGCAGCGGTTATCCGGTCCGGCCGCAGCGGAATCGAGGCGGATCGAGCCGCCTGTCCGGACCGGTCGGGGTGGTATCGCGGGGTGGTCCGCCGCGGTTGCCGTCCGATCCGGCTGTCGCGCAGGTCAACACATCTTTTCCGTCCGGACCGGACAAATCCGAGACTCAGGGATGGGATCGGGGTGTTTCCGGATGTCGGGTGTCGGGTGGGCGTGCCAGTATCGGAGGCATGTATCCGGCCGCGCCCTTGTATGACCCTGCCCGCGGGGCGGTCACGTCGGTGACCACGCCCAAGCTGGTGCGGCGGACGGGTGGGCGGATCGTGGGTGGGGTGGCGGGTGGGGTCGCCGATCATCTCGGGGTCGACGTCTTCAAGGTGCGGGTTGTCTTCGTGCTGCTGGCCGCGTTGGCGGGGGCCGGGATCGTGGCCTACGGCATGCTGTGGATCTTCACGCCGGGCGGGAGCGACGCGACTCCGCCGACGCAGTCCGAGCGGCGGCAGGGCATCGGGTTGGCGTTGCTGGGCATGGCCCTGTCGGTCGCCACCGCCTGGGTGATCAAGGGAACGGCCGCGCAGGTGGTGGGGCCGATCCTGGTGGTCGCCATCGGCGCGGCGCTGGTGTGGCGCGAATTCGACGCGGACGGGCCGAGATCGGTGCTCGGGCTGCCGACCAAACCGTCGGTGGTCACGTGGGCACGGATTGTCGGCGGGGCCACCCTCATCGTGGTGGGGCTCGGCGTGGTGGTGCTGGGGCGGATCAATCTCAGCTCGCTCGGGTCGGCGTTGCTGGCGGTGGCCGTCACCCTGGTCGGGGCGGGGCTGCTGACCGTGCCGCTGTGGCTGCGCATGATGCGGGCGCTGAATTCCGAACGCGCGGCGCGGATTCGCAATGACGAACGCGAGGAGATCGCCTCGCATCTGCACGACTCGGTGCTGCAGACACTGGCTTTGATCCAGCGGCAGGCCGACGACCCGCAGGAAGTGGTGCGGCTGGCCCGCAGCCAGGAGCGCGAGCTCCGCAAATGGCTGTTCGAGGACACCGGTCCGGCGCAGTCGAGCCTGGCCGCGGCGCTGCGCACCATCGCCGGTGAGGTGGAGGATCAGCACGGGGTGAAGGTCACGCCGGTCACCGTCGGCGATGTGTCGATGGATGTCGACGACAGCGGAATCGGGCTGCCCAAGGAACATTTCACCGCGGTGCTCGGGGCCTCGCGGGAGGCGCTGGTCAATGCCGCCAAGCACGCCGGGGTGCCGACCATCGACCTGTACGCCGAGGTGGAGCCGCACCAGGTGAGCGTGTTCGTGCGCGATCGCGGCAAGGGATTCGACCCGGATACGGTGTCCAAGGATCGCCAAGGCGTGTCCAAATCCATTCACGGGCGCATCGAACGCCGCGGCGGGCACGTGGAACTGAAGTCGAAACCCGGCAGCGGGACCGAGGTGCGAATCTTCATGCCGCGCAAGGATGGTGGTGACGAGCGGCTGGTGGTGCAGCAGGATGTGGGTGTGCCGGTGTCAGGTGAGGAGAACTAGGTGAGTGTCCGGGTCTTTCTGGTCGACGACCATGCCGTGTTCCGGTCGGGGGTGCGGGCCGAGCTGAGCCGCGAAACCGATATGGAGGTGGTCGGCGAGGCGGGCGGCGTCGCCGAGGCCATCGCCGGGATCAAGGCCACCACACCGGATGTGGTGCTGCTGGACGTGCACATGCCCGACGGCGGCGGGGTCGCGGTGCTGGGCGGCATCGATCCAGGGCCGGTGTGCCTGGCGCTCAGTGTGTCCGACGCGGCCGAGGACGTGATCGCGGTGATCCGGGCGGGCGCGCGCGGCTATGTCACCAAGACCATCTCCGGTCCCGAACTGGCCGACGGCATTCGGCGGGTCTCCGGCGGGGACGCGGTGTTCTCCCCACGCCTGGCCGGATTCGTACTGGACTCCTTCACCGGCAAATCACCGGTGCCCGAACCGCCATTGGATCCGGAACTGGATTCGCTCACCCCGCGCGAACTGGAGGTGCTGCGGCTGCTGGCACGCGGCTACACCTACCGCGAGATCGCCGAAACCCTGTTCATCTCGGTGAAAACCGTGGAGACACACGCCTCCAACGTGCTGCGCAAGACCCAGCAGTCCAACCGGAACGCCCTGACCCGCTGGGCGCACCGGCGTCGTATCGACTGAAAGTCCTTACAGCACAACCAGGATCACGATGATGATCAGCAGGCCGATGAGCAGGCCGATCGCCACCGCGAGTGGGCCCGCGTTCGGGCCCAGCGCGCTGAAGTCGAAGCCCTTCGACTTCGGTTGCGGGGCAGCCGGAGCCGCCGCCTGGGCGCGCTGCGGGCGGGGCAGCGGGCTGGAGAGCGGGCTGCGCAGTCCGGCCGCCGAGTTGCGGGCCGCCCACGCCGGAATGGTGCCGTCCTCGGTGCGGACCGGGGCCTTCAGGATGTAGGGCGCGGTGCCGGGACCGAAAGCGGCGGTGAGGATCTCGTTGCGCGCCTCGGTCATGGTGGGACGGCGCTGCGGGGCCGGTTCCATCATGTGCAACAGGACCTCGGTGAGCGGGCCGCTGCGGGCGGGCGGAATCACCTGCGCCATGGCGGCGCGCTCGACGATGACATTGCTGTCCTCGTCGAAACCGTAGGGCGGCTGGCCCTCGATGGCGGTGTACAGCGTTGCGCCGAGCGAGAATACGTCGGAGGCCGTGGTCGGGCGCGCGCCGCGGGCGACCTCCGGCGGCAGGTATGCGGGGGTGCCGGTGATGACGTCGCCGATCTCCTCGGTGGCGTCGTTGGCGCCGCTCGAGATGCCGAAGTCCGACAGTTTCACCATGCCGACCTCGTCGCCGCGATCGGCGACCAGGATATTGCCGGGCTTGATGTCGCGGTGCACGATGCCCGCCGAATGCGCGGTGGCGAGCGCGTCGGCCACCTGCGCCCCGATCTGCGCCACCTCGATCGGCGAGAGCCGATCCACCAGCGCAAGGGCTTTGGCCACACTGCGCGAGGGCAGGTACTCCATCACCAGCCAGGGTTCACCGGCCTCGAGCACCACGTCGTACACGGCGATGGCGTGCTCGTGCGACAGCTTGGCCGCCACCCGGCCCTCGTGCATGATCCGGCTGCGCACCTCCTGCGCCTCTTCCTCGCTGAGGCCCGCGGTGGTGAGCACCTGTTTGATGGCGACGTCCCGGTGCAGCAGCCGATCCGTCGCCAGCCATACGGCGCCCATGCCGCCGCCGCCGAGCTTCGACTGCAGACGGTAGCGGCCGGCCACCAGATAATCGGGGCCGACAATGGGACGGGCGCGTTCGGTCACGGGTGCAGGGTAGCGGAAAACCATCCTGACTGGCCTGGTTCGAAACCTGAGGTTTGCTGGCCATCCCCGCCCGGACCTGCACCCTTGCCCCAGACCCATACGGACACAGCGCGTTTCGCTTCCCGGCCGGGGCGTCGGGGGAGCGGCGATTTTCTCACCGCCCTACCGACGTTCCGGACGAAACGACCGGAGGGTGTTTCAGTGGTCGGTCGGGCGGTGGGCGTGCAGGGCCGCCGACAGCCAGTGGAAGGCGGGGGCGCTCGGCTGCCCGGGGCCGTGGCCGTTGATCAGGCTCAGCAGTTCCCAGTAGCGCTCGACTCTCGGCTCGGCGACGGCTTCGAGCCATTCGGTGAAGGAAATCAATTCTCGGACAGGCAGATCCGAGGGCACGATGCGATCGAGAACGGCCCGGCCCGCCGCGGTCTCCGGCTCGATGCCGGAGGCGAGCGCGCCACCCGCGTACTCGAGGATCAGCGGTCGGACATTGAGGCCGAACTCGATCCGGTTGTCCGTGGCCCAGAGCCGGACCAGTTGCCGCATCATCCGTTCGAAGTCCTGGTCGGAGACCAGTTCCGCCAGCTCGAGCCAGGCGGCGGACTGCTCGGCCGCGGGGTGGTCGGGGAGGGGCGCGGGCAACTCGCGCATGAATCCGGCGAGGACGAGGGTGTCCTCGTCGGTGATGTCGGTGAAGACCCGGCTCACGAAATCGTCGATCAGCTTTCCGATCGTGGCGAGGTCGGGGTGTGACTCCTCGTACATGGGTATCAACCTGCCTCCTCCACCCCCGGCGAGGTCAAGCCGATTTCGGGTGAGGTGGGCGGCACTCGCCGCGCGCCTCTTGACGCGTCCTGCGACTCGAGTTCTACTATCGAACATACTTTCGATTATGTCAGGTAGCTAGGGCTGTGCTGGCTGTGTGGTTCCGAGGGTGGTTTCCCGTCGACTGAGAGAGGTGGTCACTGGATGGGTGCGGCTGCGGAGGCCAAGCTCGAGCAATTGGCGGAGTTGCGGCGGCGGATGGCCGCGGTACCCGCGCGAGGTGCGGAGGCCACGGCGCACGTGCCGGTCGCCGCGGAGCCGCGGCGGGAGGCGCTGCCGGTGCCCGCCGCGCTCGAAAACCTGTTGCCCGACGGTGGATTGGCGAAGGGGTCGGTGGTCGTCTACAACGGCGCCGGATCGCTGATCGCCGGACTGCTGGCCGCCGTGACGGGTGCGGGCGGGCATGCCGCCGTGGTCGGCATGCCGCGCCTGGGTTTGCTGGCCGCCGCCGAAATGGGCGCCCGGCTCGACCGGTTGGCCGTGGTCCCGGACCCCGGGCCCGACCCGCTCGAAGTTGCCTCCGTATTGCTGGATGGCCTGGACCTGGTGGTTCTCGGCCTGAACGGGCTCGCCGTCCCGATGTCGCGCACCCGCGTCCTCGCCGCCCGCGCCCGCAGCAAGAACTCCACCCTCATGGTCACCAACGGCTCCTGGTCCGGCTCCGCCCTGCACATCGACACCCGCGTCACCGGCTACGACGGCCTCGGCCGCGGCTGCGGCCGCCTGCGCACCGTCCGCCTCGACGTCTCCGTCCGCGGCCGCGCCGCCCAACCCCGCTCCGGCCACCTGACCCTCAGCCCGACCACCGGGCGCGTCGAGTGGATCACCACCCCCGCCGCGCCCCGCCCCGCCGCCACTCCGCTCCGCCCGTCCCGCCATGCCGCGTCCTGACCACGCTCGCGGCCGGGCGAGACAGTTTGCGGCACAGCGGACTTCCCGTGTCCGCCGGTGAAGACGCGGCGGGTGTTGGTGGTGTGGTGCATGGATTGGCCCGCGGTGGCGGCTGCCGCCGAGGCGGGGGTGGGGGCCGATCGGGCGGTGGCGGTGATCGGGAACAACCGGGTGGTGGCGTGTACGGCCGTGGCTCGGGCGGAGGGGATTCGGCGGGGGTTGCGGAAGCGGGAGGCGCAGGGGCGGTGTCCGGATTTGCTGGTGGCGGTGGAGGATCCGGATCGGGACGCGCGGCTGTTCGAACCGGTGGTGGCGGCCGTCGACGCGACCGTGCCGGGGGTGGAGGTGTTGCGGCCGGGGATGCTGGCGTTGTCGGCGCGCGGGGCGGCGCGGTTCTTCGGGTCCGAGGAGGGCGCCGCCGAGCGGTTGGTGGACGCGGTGGCGGCGGTGGGGGTGGAGTGCCAGATCGGGATCGCCGACGAGTTGTCCACGGCGGTGTTCGCGGCGCGGCGCGCCACCCTGGTGCCACCCGGGAAGGGGGCGGAATTCCTTGCGCCGATGCCGGTTTCGGAGTTGGCGGTGGAGCCGGTGCTGGCCGCGCCGCAGCGGGTGGAACTGGTGGATCTGCTGCACCGGCTGGGGTTGCGGCGCATCGGCGACTTCGCGGCGCTCACTCCCGCGGAGGTGTCGTCGCGGTTCGGCGCGGACGCGATTCTCGCGCACCGCTGTGCTCGCGCGGTCCCGGAGCGGCCGCCCGCCGCCCGCCTGCCCGCCGCGGACCTGACCGTCGAACACCGCTGCGATCCCCCGATCGAGCGCGTCGACATGGCCGCCTTCGCCGGGCGCATGCTCGCCGCCGAACTGCACACCCGGCTGGCCGCCGCCGCGGTGGCCTGCACCCGCCTGGTCATCCACGCCGAAACCGAGGCGGGCGACCAGTTTTCCCGCATCTGGCGCTGCGCGGAACCGCTCACCCCGGACAGCACCGCCGACCGCATCCGCTGGCAACTCGACGGCTGGCTGACCCGCCGCGCCCTGGACCGCGGCCGGGCATACCGTGCGAAATCGGATCGGGCTGAACCGGATCCGTTCGATGACGATGCTGGGCCGAACGCGGCCATCACCCTGCTGCGCCTGGAGCCGATCGAGGTGGTGTCGGCCGGTGCGCTGCAACTGGGGCTGTGGGGTGGCGTCGGCGAGGACGAGGAGCGGGCGCGGCGCGCGCTGATCCGGGTGCAGAGTCTGCTGGGCGGGGACGCCGTGCGCCTGGGTGTGCTCAGCGGCGGGCGCGGTCCGGGGGAGCGCATCACCATGGTCACCCTCGGTGACGAGCCGGTGCCCGCCAACGATCCGGCCCAGCCGTGGCCGGGCCGGTTACCGGAACCGGCCCCGGCGCTGGTGCTCACCAATCATCCGAAGGTGAGGCTGGAGGCCGCCGACGGTTCCCCGGTCTGGGTGAGCGAGCGCGGCCTGTTCACCGCCGATCCCGCGCATCTGCACTGGGGCAGCAGTTCCTGGCGGCTGACCGGCTGGGCGGGACCGTGGCCGGTGGACGACCGTTGGTGGACACACCGTTTCGAGCACGGCTTCGCCGCCCGCGCCCAGGTGCAACTGGATGCCGAGGACACCACCCGCCTGCGCGCGTTGCTGTTGCTCGGCTACAACCGGACCTGGCATGTGGAGGGGCTCTACGAGTAGCGCTCAGATGCCCAGCGGCAGATGCAGATCCATCATGTCCGGCCACAGCTCCGACCAGGGATGCACCGGCCCCCGGCAGTACGAGATGGCGATGCCGCTGTTCACGCCGGGGAATCCGTTGGTGACGTTCAGATGCCCG
>NZ_JBSGBY010000387.1:0-8089 GCF_053601505.1 Nocardia sp. NPDC004722 | reverse complement strand
GCCGGGGCCGTGCTGCCGGGATCGGATCGTGAGCTGCGGGCCGCCGCCGTCGACCCGTCGGGCACGGTCGTGGCCGCCGCCGACGATCTGGCCCGAACGACAGTCGCGCCACCGACCCGTTGTAGGGAATGGCGACGGCCTTACCGGCCGACACCACGAAGTCCGGCAGCGGCGTGTCGTCCGCGGCGGGCGCGAGCACGCTCACCTTGTGACCGCGCTCGATGAGCACCTGCGCCAACTCCACGACATGCGCTTGCACCCCGCCCGGCACGTCGAACGAGTACGGGCAGACCATGCCGATCCTCATAGCGCCTCTGTTCCCGACCCCTCGAAACCGGTGTCCGCAACCGGTTCCGCATACCCGAGTTTCGCCTGCGCGACCGCGATGCGCTCGAGCCGAGCCTGCGACAAATCACTTTTCCACACCGGCTGCAACATGTGCCAGTCCGCGGGATGGGCGGCGATATTGGCGGCGAACACGTCGGCCAGCGCCTGGGTGGCCGCGACGATGCCGTGCGACAGGTCGAGCGGCTCGAAAACCTCCATGCCCCAGCCTTCGCGCCCGTCCGCGTCGACGGTGTACCAGCAGTGCACGGGCAGCAGCGCCGCCCCGGTGTCCTGCGCCAGCCGGGCCGCACCCGCCGGCACCCAGGTCGGCTCCCCGAACATGGTGACCGGCACGCCTTTTCCGGTGAGGTCGCGCTCCCCCATCAGGCAGACGACCTTGTTGGCGCGCAACCGGTCGGCCAGCTGCGGGAACGGCGGCTGCTCACCGCCGGTCAGCGGGAACACCTCGAAACCGAGGCTGGCCCGGTAGGCGATGAACCGCTCGAACAGCGACTCCGGCTTCAACCGCTCCTGCACCGTGGAGAACGGGCCGTGGTTCTGCACCAGCCAGACCCCGGCCATATCCCAGTTACCCGAGTGCGGCAGCACCAGTAGCACGCCCTTGCCCTGCGCGAGCGCGGTATCGATGTGCTCGGCACCGGCCACACGCAGCTGCTTGCCCAGCGCGGCGTGATCCATGCCCGGCAGCCGGAACGCCTCGCGCCAGTAGCGGGCGTAGGAGCGCATGGCGGCCTCGATCAGGCTGTCGGGCACCGCGTCCGGGGTCACACCCAGCACGTGGGCCATGTTGCGCCGCAGCATGTTCGGCTGCCCGCGGCGCGCCTTCTTGTTCGCCCGCCGGGCCGCGAAGTTGGCTCCGGCGTCGAATCCCTTGCGCGCCAAACCTTCCGGTAGCGCGCGCACGACACGCCAACCCGCCGCGTACGCCTTGTCGGTCATCGCGGACGTGAAATCGGTGCTCACCGCTGGGGTTCCTCCGGAGCCTTCGCCACGGGGGCGATGATGTCGCGGGCGCCGGGCGAATTGCGCACCGCCAGCACCCGCTGCAGCACGGTGATGATGCTGAGCACGGCCAGTGCGTACATGGCGGCGTAGACCGCGTAGGACAGCCATTCGATGCCGTAATAGCCGCCGATGCCGGTGAATCCGGCGCCGACCAGCACGATGATCAACCGGTCGGGCCGCTCGATGAGCCCGCCGTCGGCCGAGAGCCCCGACGCCTCGGCGCGCGCCTTGACGTAGGAGATGACCTGCGAGGTCACCAGCACCACCAGCGTCGCCACGAACAGGTGCTTGGAATTCTCGTGGTACACCGACCACCAGGCCAGCCCGGCGAAGATGGCCCCGTCGGCCACCCGGTCGCAGCTGGCGTCCAGCACCGCACCGTATTTCGTGCCGCCGCCGCGCGCCCGCGCCATCGCACCGTCGAGCATGTCGAACATGACGAACAGCCAGATCACCATGGTTCCCCAGAACAGGTGACCGGTCGGGAACAGCGTCACCGCCGCCGCGATCGAGGCGGTGGTGCCGATGAGTGTCATCGCATCGGGGGTGAGCCCGGTGCTCACCAGCGCTTTGCCCAGGGGCGCAGTCGCTTTGGCGAACGTCTCGCGACCGAAGAAGCTCAGCACGCTGCTACCCCATGTCCCTTCGTGCTGTGTCCTCGGCTCATGCCGTGTCGGCTTCCTTCCACGCCTGTGCCAGCAGTGCCCGCGTCTCGCGCAGCAACTGCGGCATCACCTTCACTCCGCCGACGACGGTAATGAAATTAGCGTCTCCACTCCAGCGCGGCACGATATGTTGATGCAGGTGATCGGCGAGTGAACCACCGGCGACGCCACCGAGATTCAGGCCCACGTTGAAACCCTCGGGCCGCGACACCTGCTTCATGACACGAATCGCCTGCTGGGTGAACGCCATCAGCTCGGCGCTCTCCTCCGGCGTCAGGTCCTCGAGATTCGCGACCCGACGATACGGCACCACCATGGTGTGGCCGGGGTTGTACGGGTACAGGTTGAGCACCGCGTACACCCACTGCCCGCGCGCCAGGATCAGGCCGTCCTCGTCCGACATCTCCGGGATGTCCGTGAACGGGTGCCCGGTCTTCTTGGGCACCTTGCGTTCCTCGGCCTCGCCGGTGATGTAGGACATCCGGTGCGGGGTCCACAGCCGCTGCAAGCGGTCGGGGTCCCCGGCACCGGTGTCCACGATCTGGTCCGGCCCGGGCACGGTCCAATCACTCATTGATCGCCTTTGCGGATCTCGAAGCCCTCCGCGGTCGGAGATGCGTTCTCGCGCCGCTGAATCCAGTCGGTGATGGTGGCGACCGCGTCGGCGACGGGCACCCCGTTGACCTGGGTGCCGTCGCGGAAGCGGAAGCTGACCGCGTTGTTCTCCACGTCGCGCGCACCGGCGAGCAGCTGGAAGGGGATCTTCTGCGCGGTCTGGTTGAAGATCTTCTTCTGCATGCGGTCGTCGCTGCGGTCGACCTCGGCGCGAATGTTGTTGTCGCGCAAGGCTTCGATGACACCGTCGAGGTGCTCGGCGAAGGCTTCGGCGACCGGGATTCCGACCACCTGCACCGGCGACAGCCACGCCGGGAACGCGCCCGCGTAGTGCTCGGTGAGCACGCCGAAGAAGCGCTCGATGGAACCGAAGAGCGCGCGGTGGATCATGACCGGGCGGTGCTTGGCGCCGTCGTTGCCGGTGTACTCGAGCTCGAAGCGCTCGGGCAGGTTGAAGTCCAGCTGGATGGTGGACATCTGCCAGGTGCGGCCGAGCGCGTCCTTGGCCTGCACGGAGATCTTCGGGCCGTAGAAGGCCGCGCCGCCCGGATCCGGGACCAGCTCCAGACCGGAGTCGGTGGCCACCTTGCGCAGGGTTTCGGTGGCTTCCTCCCACAGCTCGTCGGAGCCGACGAACTTCTTCGGATCCTTGGTGGAGAGCTCGAGGTAGAAGTCGTCGAGGCCGTAGTCGCGCAGCAGGCTGAGCACGAATTGCAGCGTGGAGGTGAGCTCCGCGTGCATCTGCTCCTTCGTGCAGTAGATGTGCGCGTCGTCCTGGGTCATGCCGCGCACACGGGTCAGACCGTGTACGACGCCGGACTTCTCGTAGCGGTACACCGAGCCGAACTCGAACATGCGCAGCGGCAGTTCACGATACGAGCGCCCGCGCGAGCGGAAGATCAGGTTGTGCATCGGGCAGTTCATCGGCTTGACGTAGTAGTCCTGGCCGGGCTTGCGCACCGAGCCGTCCTCGTTGAGTTCGGCGTCCAGATGCATGGCCGGAAACATGCCGTCGCGGTACCAGTCCAGGTGGCCGGAGACCTCGAAGAGGTGGCCCTTGGTGATGTGCGGGGTGTTGACGAACTCGTAGCCCGCGGCGATGTGGCGGCGACGCGAGTAGTCCTCGAGCTCCTTGCGGATGATGCCGCCCTTGGGGTGGAACACCGGCAGGCCCGAGCCCAGCTCGTCGGGGAAGGAGAACAGGTCCAGCTCGAGACCGAGCTTGCGGTGATCGCGCTTCTCGGCCTCTTCGAGCAGGTGCAGGTACTCGTCCTGGGCCTCGGTGGATTCCCACGCGGTGCCGTAGATGCGCTGCAGGTCCTCGCGCGACTGGTCACCACGCCAGTAGGCGGCACTCGACCGGGTCAGCTTGAACGCCGGAATGTACTTGGTGGTCGGCAGGTGCGGGCCGCGGCACAGGTCGGCCCAGATCAGCTCGCCGGTGCGCGGATCCAGGTTGTCGTAGATGGTCAGCTCTTTGCCGCCGACTTCCATGACCTCCGGATCGTCGATGCCCGACTTGTCGGAGATCAGCTCCAGCTTGAACGGCTCCTTGGCCAGCTCGACGCGGGCGTCCTCGACCTCGACCACCCGGCGCGAAAACCGCTGCGCGCCTTTGATGATCTTCTTCATCCGGGATTCCAGCTTGGTCAGATCCTCCGGGGTGAAGGGCCGCTCCACCTGGAAGTCGTAGTAGAAGCCGTCCTTGATGTAGGGCCCGATGCCCAGCTTGGCGCCGGGGAACTCCTGCTGCACCGCCTGCGCGAGCACATGCGCGGCCGAATGCCGGATCACATTGCGCCCGTCGGCGGAATCGGCGGTGACGGCCTCGACCTCGGTGTCCAGCTCCGGGATCCACGACAGATCCTTCAGGTCACCCGCGGCATCCTTCACCACGATGACCGCGCCCGGTCCCTTGCTCGGCAGGTCCGCCTCGCGCACCGCGGCCCCGGCGGTCGTCCCGGCCGGAACCCGGACGCGGGCGGCTGGGGTCTGCTGGGCTGAGGTGGTCACGGCTGCGCACTCCTTGGCATCGTCATCGGCGAGAGGTCCCGCCAGGTCTGGTGCGAGGAGAGATCTCCCCGCGATCGTGGCCGGTCACGAAACACATACCTCCGGCGGCAACCACTCTATCGGCACGCCCACGACCCCGCGCCGATGGACCGGCCCAACCAGTGTTCAGCCGCGCGCGGCCAATTCGTCCAACCGGGCCTCGCGCTCGGGTGCAGGGCGTTTGGGGCAACTGGTGCACATTTCGCAGCCGGGGACCTCGAAGACCAGGCAGCAGGAGATGCGGCGCACGAAGGTGCGGCCGCCGATGTCCTGGAAGCGCGGCACGGGCAGGCGGCCCGCCACATCGCGGGCCAGGCGGGCACCGGCCTCGGCGTCACCGATGTCGAGGGCACGATTGCCGATGGCGTCGGCCACGATCGCCCACAGCGAGGCGACACCCGCCCCGGAAACCTCGGCGACGACCGGAATCACCCGCGACAAGGTGTGGCGCAATGCCTGCCCGATCGGGGTGGTGGCGCAGCAGGCGGCCGAATGCGGCTCCGGGTGAGCACAATTCACGCCTGCCGTGGCCAGCGCCACCGCGTAGGCGTGCGGCTCCGGGATCACCCGTTCTACACCGCCGTCCGGGCGGATCTCCAGGCTGATGTGTTCAAGGGCGGGGTCGAAGGCGGGGCGGTCGGCCGCCACCGCCGCGACGATCGGGTCCACCAGCGACGAGGCCGCCATGCACCACCACAGCGTGCCCGACACCCGCGAGTTGGCAGTCCCCCAGCTGATCCCCATCTCGGCGATCCGTTCGGCCAGCCACTGCGGCCGAAGCAGTTCGGTGCCCGGCACCTGGGCCTGTGAAACGGGGGTCTGCGCAACCATTTCCATCCGACTCCGATCCTGCGGACTCACGGTGATTACTACCCACGCTGGTTACACCACAATGCCACCATCCCACCCCGCGGTGGTCCCCTTCCGGGCGGCCCCAGCGTATGCCCCGCTCCCGCCCCGACCAGGACGACACACCCGACGAGAACGCACCGGCGCAGACCCGCGGCACGGGAAGCCCGCGACAGTCCATTCTCACTCTCGGTCGCGATGGATTCCCCGCCGGTGATGCCGGATACTTCCGCTACCAACCTGTTTCGGGCACCGCCGCGCATCATCGGCGCAGATGAACCGAGATGCCGACCGCTTCCTTCCCAGTTTCCGTCCAGCACTTGCGCGATGCGAGTGTCTTCGGCGTCAGCCAACCGAGATCGTGGCGGCTCGGCCGGTCGGTGGCAACTGGTTCGTGCGGTGGTTGCTCCCGTGGCCGGAACCATGCGATCGCCCGCTTCTCCCCGGCAGCTATCGCGCGCCACCGCCAGTCCTGCGCCTCGGCAGAATCACCGCTGCTGTGCCGCAGATTCGCCAATTTGTACATCGCATCGCCTTCGCCCCGCTCGGCCGCGAATCGAAGCCATCCCTCGGCCTGCTCGTACTGTTTCTTGTCCAGCAGGATGAACCCCAATACGGCGGCGGCCGGAGGATATCCAGCCATGGCCGCCTTGCCGTGATGATGTTCTGCGTTATCGAGGTCCCCGCGATTCTGATAAACCAGACCGAGCTCGTATCGGGCAGCAGCGGGAATTTCCTTGTCGGATTCGGCGATCCTTGCCAGCCAGTCGTCGGATTGGGTCCGGTCTCCGTCGAACTCGCTGTGAGCCGCGAGTCTGCACATCGCACGGATATCGCCGTTGGCTGCGGCCGCGCGGAACCACGCGATAGCGGCTTCGCTCTCGCCGCCTCGATCGCATATCACCCCGAGGCTGTACATGGCCATCGCGTCCCCGGCCCGCGCCGCGACCTGAAACAGGATCGCCGCGCCGTCACTGTCGCCGCGCTTGGCCAGTCGCAATGCCAGATTGCGCAGACCGGACGTGTCGCCTGCCGCGGCGGCCTTGGCGTACCAGGGGTTATCGGCGTTGTTGCTCCCCGTATATGCCAGGTGGTATCCGAGACTGACCATGGCGGCCGTATCGCCTTCACCTGCCGCCGACTTCCACATGTGAATCGCGGCGTGGTGATGGCCACGGATCCACAGTGTCCGGCCCAGGATGTCGAGACCACTGTGGTGTCCGGCATCAACGGCCTTACGGCACCAACGTTCGGCGGCTTCGAGCTCGTCGCGTTGCGCCAGCAGAAAGGCCAGATTGAACATCGCGGTCTCATGGCCCGCATCCGCGGCCCGCTGCCACCACGCCTCGGCCTCGGCAATGTCACCGCGTTGCTGGAGCAGGAGACCGAAGTTGTTCATCGCGTTGAGGTCTCCGCCCGCGATGCCCTCGACATACCACCGCTCGGCGCCTTCGCGGTCGCCGCGTTCAGCAAGAAAGTAGCCGTAGTTGCCCATCGCGTGGTAACTGCCGGCCTCGGACGCTCTGCGAACCCAGTCCTCACCGCGTTCGATGTCACCGCTCTTTCTCAGCAATGCCCCGTAGTTGTTCATGGCTGACGTATTGCCGGCCTCCGCGGGACGCTGGAAGAGCGCGATGGCGATATCCTCGCGGCCTCGCCGCCCCGCCGCCATCCCTGCAGCTATGAGAATCTCGTGGTCCGCATGCCGCGTCGCCGCGTCCCAGAAGCTATCGGGGATCGATCGTGCGGGCAGCGAGTGATGCCCGTCGTCGGCGGCAACCAGATAGTCGAATGCCCGGTAGCCGCAGTCGTCGTCGGAGAACCAGATCGTCTCGAGCGCCGCGATTCTCGCGGTGTGCTCCATGGGTTCGGTGGCGGCGGTGAGCGCCGCGGTCGTGGCAGCGAAATCCGCGCGCAAGTTCGGTTGTATGCGGCGAGCGGTCCGGTCGGCGAGATCGAGCAGGATCGGCTCGGGGATCGGATCCTGCCTGCCGATACGCTGCCAGTCGACCGCCACCTGGATGATTGCACGCAATCGACTGTCGGCATGCTCGTAGCGTTCGAGCAATGCCGGTGCCCCGGCCAGCACCTCTCCCAGCCCGTAGCCCTGCGCCCGGTATCGCTCCAGATCCAGGTCGGGGTAGCCGGTCTCGGCCGCAACGTGCTCGAAGGCGTTGCCGACTGTGGATTCCAGTGCGATTCGAGTTGTTTGGTTGAGCAGTGTCCGGCTGGTGTAGGTGAGTTCACCGTCGTCCTTGCGCAGCCGCTCGTACGCTTCGCGGCGAAGCGTCGCCGCCACGATCGTGCGGCCCGGATGCGCGGTGCGCAGATGGGTCAGCAGCGCAGGGGTCAGTGGATGCTCGTTCGTCAGGAATCGGTCGAGGTCGTCGAGCCATATGACGATTGTTTCGTTGCCGCGGCCATACGCCGGATGCGACGGGATTCGGTGCAGCGTATCGCTGTCGGGTACCAGCATGGACGCGGTGGGTAAGACACGGCGGACCGCCTCGAACAGAGTTCGGGTTTTGCCGACCTTCGACCAGCCGACCACCACC
>NZ_JBSGBY010000386.1:0-8120 GCF_053601505.1 Nocardia sp. NPDC004722 | reverse complement strand
CCCCCGAGGCGGGGCGGACAGGATCGGCTTCGATGACCGCGGCGGACGATCGGCGCGGTGGAGGAAGGACGACGTGATGACATCGACTGTGCCGCGGACGGAGGTGACCGGCGGGCATCGGCGACCCGCCGGGAACACCGGGGGCCGGCGGGCCACGATGGTCCGGCTACTGGTCGGACCGGCGAATCAACCACGGTGGGCGCGACCGGGACTGCTCGTGCTGCTCGCCTTGACCGCGGTGTTGTACGTATGGGATCTCAGCAGTTCGGGATGGGCCAACGAGTACTACTCGGCGGCCGCGCAGGCGGGGTCGCAGAGTTGGAAGGCGTTGCTGTTCGGGTCCTTCGACGCGGGCAACGCGATCACCGTGGACAAGCCGCCCGCCGCGTTGTGGGTGATGGGGCTGTCCGGCAAGATCTTCGGGTTCAGCCAGTGGTCGGTACTGCTGCCGCAAGCGCTGATGGGTGTCGCGTCGGTGGGGCTGCTCGCCGCCACGGTGCGGCGGTTGAGCGGACCGGGGGCGGGGCTGCTGGCCGGGGCCGTCGCGGCGCTGACGCCGGTGGCGGTGTTGATCTTCCGGTTCGACAATCCGGACGCTCTGCTGGTGCTGCTGCTCGTCGCGGCCGCCTATTGCACGGTGCGCGCCATCCAGGCCACGGGTGATCGGGTGTGGTCGGCGTCGACCGGGTGGTTGGCGCTGGCCGGGCTGGCGGTCGGGTTCGGCTTCCTGACCAAGATGATGCAGGCGTTCCTGATTCTCCCGGGGCTGGGCCTGGCGTTTCTCCTCGCCGCGAAAGGTCCACTGCGCCAGCGGATTTCGGCTCTGACTCTGGCCTGCGTGGCAGTCGTGGTGTCGGCCGGATGGTTCATCGCCCTGGTGGAGCTGTGGCCCGCGGATTCGCGGCCGTACATCGGCGGCTCGACCGACAACAGCCTCTGGCAGCTGGCGGTCGGTTACAACGGCCTGGGCCGGATCCTCGGCGGCAACGGCAACATGGGCGGCAGCGCGCCCAAGGGCATCGACCTTCCCGAAGGCATGCACGGCTTCGCCGGATTCAGCGGAACCTCCGGCATCACCCGCCTTTTCAACGCCGAGATGGGTGCCGAGGTCTCCTGGCTGCTCCCGGCCGCGCTCATCGCGCTGGTAGCCGGGCTGTGGCTGACCCGCCGCGCCCCGCGCACCGACCCGACCCGTGCGGCCTTCGTCCTCTGGGGCGGTTGGCTGCTGGTGACCGGGTTGACGTTCTCCTACATGAGCGGCACCGTGCACCCGTACTACACCGTGGCCCTGGCCCCCGCCATCGGCGCGCTCGTCGCGCTGGGCGTGCGTGAACTATGGTCGCGCAAGGCGCATCCGGCGGCCCGCCTGACCTTGGCGGTTATGGCCGCAGGCACCGGCGCGTGGTCGTTCGTGCTCCTGAACCGCACCCCGGACTGGCTGCCGTGGCTGCGCTGGACCGTGTTGATCGGCTCGATCGTGGTGGCACTGGCCGTGATCGCCGGTACCCGGCATTCGCGCCGGTACGCAGCCACCCTCGCCCTGGCGGGCATGCTCTTCGGACTCGGCGGCACGAGCGCGTGGGCGGTAGCCACCGCGACTCAGGCACACAGCGGCGGCAATCCGGCCTCCGGCCCCACCAGCCAGACCTTCGGCCCGGGCGGCATGCCAGGGCCCGGTTCAGGTTCAGGCGACGGACCCGGTTCGGACATGGGCGGCGACACTACCGAAACCCAAGGCAGCGGGCATGGGCCGACCTCATCATCTGGCAGCAACACCGAGCTCGTGTCACTCCTGAAGGAGTCCAACTCGCGCTGGGCGGCGGCGAGTGTCGGGGCGGGTGATTCCGCGAGCCTCGCCTTGAATTCCGGCAAGTCGGTCATGGCGATCGGCGGGTTCACCGGTAGTGACGACTCCCCTACGCTGGCGCAGTTCCAGTACTACGTGTCCACGGGCCAGGTCCGCTACTTCGTGGCGAGTGGCTTCGGGATGGGCGGGTCGGATTCGAGCAGCGCCCGGATCACCGCGTGGGTGAAGGCCAACTTCACTGCCGAAACCCTCGGCGGCACCACCGTCTACGACCTGTCCCAGCCGCACACCGCATGAGCGTCGAGTACGCGCGCGGGCCGCGGCCAGGACCCGCGGTGGATCTCTATTTCAGTTCCCCCTAAAAATTGCGCGGGGCCGCGGTCCCAACTCTCGAGGAGATCCGCCTCGAGAGTGCGGACCCCCGCGCCGTCCGAGTCCGCCTCTCGGCGTTCGAGCGGGTCAGCCACCAACTCACCGAGCAGCTGGTGCGACTGCTGGTGGCCGAGCGGTTCGCCGTCCCCGACCGCACCGAGCTCTACCGGGTAGGCAGCCGCATCGACTACGCCGTCGACCACCTCGAATCGGTCGGCCGCTTGATCGAAATCCACCGCCTCACCGCCTTTCCCGACGAATTACTGCACCTGATCCGTCTGGCCGCCGACGCGGCATGGTGCACCGCGCAGGGCCTCACCCGGGTCCGCTCCCCCGAGGTCATGCCCCCGTATTGGCGTGACTTGCAGCGGCTTTCACAGGAAGCGGACCTGACCTCGCGCAACCTCTACGCCCGCCACTTCGGCACCGACTGCCCCGCCGACACCGCCGCTCTCCGCGAGATCAGCACCGAAACCGCCGATGTCACACACCTGCTCGACGCCTCGGCCCGCACCATGCGAGGCGTGGTCGAGCGGTGGCGGAGCATCGCGTGATCAGCCGATCGGTGGGGCGAGGTATTCCAGCGTGTAGCCCTCGCCGGCGGGGGTCACGCGGGCGATGCCGGGTGAGTCGAGGTGGGCGCCTGCGACGAAATGGTTGGGGCGGGTGAGTTGTTCGAGGAGGGTTGCGCGGGCGGCGCGGGCCTGGGGTTGGTCGCCGTCGAATTCCCAGGACACCTTCGGCTGGTCGAACTGGAGGGTCGGGACGTGGACGGTGTCGCCCCATACGAGCAGATGGCCTGCGCTGCTGCGGATTTCGTAGACGGTGTGGCCGGGAGTGTGGCCCGGGGTCGGGATCGCGGTGGTCCAGTCGTTGATGGCGACCGGCTCCGAGACCGGGACGACCCGGTCGCGCAGGGGTTCGAGGCGACCGGTGAAGACCGAGACGTCGCCCGCTCCGATCCAGACGCGTTCGAGTTTTGTGAACGGCTGCGAACCGTCCGGGGCGATGAGGCCGCTGACGTGGTCTTCGTGTCGGTGGGTGATGGCCGCGTCGGTGATCTGGTCGCGATCGACGCCCGCTTCCTCGAGTGCGGCGTAGATCAATCCCATGGTCTGCTCGTGCCAGTTGTCGGATGCGCCGGTGTCGATGAGCACCGAGCGGGTGCCGTCGGTGACGTAGAAGGCGTTGACCGCCAGTCGCAGATTGCCACCGACCAGCGGCACGGCGACCGGCACCACCGGCAGCACACGCCCCTGCTCGTCACGCAGCCGCGTCGGCGGCATGTCGATGTACCCGTCTCGCAACGAGATCACTTGCAACTCACCGAATTCGAACGTGGCATGGAGTCTGCCACTCGAGGTCAAACGCACGGATCCTCCAACCGTTTCGGGCGCGCACAGCGGCACGTCTCCCAAAGAAGACTGTATCTTCTTTAGAAGAACCGTACACTGCGGGCAGCGAAACACCCAGGGATCGAGGAGCACGGTGAGCGAGCAGGACCCAGGCGCGTTCGGCGGGAACGTGCGGCGACGCCGCGAGGAGGCGGGGCTTACGCTGGAACAGCTTTCGACGCAGTCCTCGGTCAGCCGCGCGATGCTGTCGAAGGTCGAACGCGGCGAGAAGAGCCCGACCATCGGCGTCGCGACCAAGATCGCCCAGGCGCTCGCGGTGTCACTCTCCGACCTGATCGGCGGTCCGGCGGTCGCCGATTCCGGCGTCGCCGTCGTCCTGCGCAAGAACGACCGTCCCGTATTCCGTGATCCGGAAACGGGTTTCGAGCGGCACGTAGCGTCAGCGGCCCCGGGTGCGGGCGGCGCAGAGATGGTCGTCCACTACCTCCCCGCCCACGTCTCCATGGGTCTGCTGCCCGCCCTCCCGCCGGGTACCGAAAAGCAGGTCGTGGTACTGAAGGGCGCGGTCACCGTCGCGATCGGCGGCGTCACCGAGATCCTCGACACCGGGGACTCCATGTTCTTCCTCGCCGACGTGGACCACGGCTTCGACAACCACACGAGCGCCCCCTGCGAATACCTCATGTTCATCTCCCGCAGGAGCTGAAAGCTGTTGCTTACTAGATCAATTCCTTGTGCCGCCGCAGCCGGTGACGCACGTTCGACATCATGGTGCGGGTGCCCATGGTGCGAATGAACCTGGGAATGAAGCGATTCACGAAGCCGACGAACAGAAACAGGTGCTCGAAGCGACGCTGGTCGGCGGCGGTCCAGGAGACGCCGAGCTGTTCGCGGAAGTACGGCGGTAGATAGCCGACGGTCAGGAAGCGCAGCAGTCCGCCGAAGAGCACACGCAGGTACCAGTGGATCATTCGCAGGTGCAGCAGATCGTCGATGAACGCGCGAATCTTCTCGTCGGCGGCCACCTGCTCACAGGCCACCACCCAGTACTCATCGAATTCGGCGCGGGTCGCGGGCCACATCTCCTCGGTGACCTGCAAGGTGGTGCCCAGCGGCGCGGACGTCGAGTAGAACGCCTCGGCCTGTTCGGCGCTCATCTTGCCGTTGAGCAGCTGGTAGGAATCCTCGAAGCCGATGTAGAGGCAGGCCGCGACCCACATCTGCAAATTGCGGTCGAAGGCGTTGTAGCGCACCGCCGCCCCGGGTTCGGACTTCACCTGCCGATGCGCCACATTGATCGCCTCGCGCATGGCGATCTTCTCCTCGGCCGTCCCCAGGATCGCGACCGCGAGGTAGGAGGCGGTGGTGCGCAACCGTTTCCACGGATGCACCATGAGCGCGCCGGATTCGACCTTGCTGTCGGCCACCCCGTGCCCGACGCCGGGCCGCGCCATCTGCATGGCGACATTAGCGGCCGCCCCGGAGAACTGCCAGAAGTCCAGGGCGTCTTCAAGTTTCGGCGGCCGCTTCCCGTCGGGCCGGTGCACGCCGGGGATGCGTATGCGGGTCTGTTCGAGAGTGAGGGCCGACTCGCCGGACGGCGGCACTGCCGCGAGTGTCATGGTTCCCCTTCCGGGTGAATTTCACGATGAACGGATACTAACTTAGGTTCGGCGGCCACGGCCAGAGTCGGCCATCCAGCGCGATACTGCACCAATATAAGCCGAAGGAAAGATCTCCGGAACCGCTTCACAACCAAAGAATCATGAGTAACATACGCTGCTGCGGCCGCTCGTGCACAGGGGCACGGGCAGGGACCGAAAGGACGCTCGCGGCATGCTGAAACGCTTGGATCGCATACTCAGCTACGAGATGAAGGTGTCGGAATTCCTCGGCACGCTGATCATTCTCGGCATTCCCTACGGACTGGTGGGGGTGGTGTGGACCCTCACGCACACCTCGCATCTGAAGCAGCTGCACGGCATCGATGTGATCATCTCGTTTTTGGGATCCATCGTGTGCTGGCCGGTGCTCACCTTCTCGAATGTGTGCATGACCTAGATGATGGCGCTGGTCTGGCTCATCGACATCCTGGTGATCGGCATCAAGATCCTCGGTGGGCGCATGGAAGTCAATCCCGTTCTGCGCGTGGGCCTGTGGGTGGCCGTGCTGTGCGGTGCGGTCGCGGGACTCGCGGCGGTCGGGATCGGTCTGGTCGCGTTGCAGCACTATCTGGTGGAGACGGCCTGATGACGACACTCGAAAAGCATTCCGCCACAGCACAAGAACCTTCGGAGCTGGATCGGATCGGCCGGAGCGTGCGCGGCCTGTGGCAGCGGCATCCGCAACGCTCGCTGGAAACCCTGGGCCGCCAGGTCGATCTGGGTCGGGATGCCCTGAAGCAGCTGGTCGTCTCGATCCTGCGGCGGCGCTTCCCCTACCGGGAATTCATCAAGCAGTGCGCTTTCATGACGAGCGTGTCGGCCGCGCCGACGGTGCTGGTGGCCATCCCGATCGCGGTGGTGGTCTCGATTCAAGTGGGCGCGTTGGTCAATCAGGTCGGCGCGACCACGTTCATCGGCGCGGTGGCCGGGCTCGGCATCATCCGCCAGGGCGCGCCGCTGGTCACCTCGCTCATGATCGCGGGCGCGGTCGGGTCGGCCATTACCGCCGATCTGGGTTCGCGGACCATCCGCGAGGAGATCGACGCCATGATGGTGATGGGCGTGGACCCGGTGCGGCGGCTGGTCGCCCCGCGGATCGCGGCGGCGGTGCTGGTGAGCATGCTGCTGTGCGGATTCATCGTGTTTGTCGGCTTCGCCACCGCGTACCTGTTCAACGTGTACGCGCAGTCAGGGACGCCGGGTTCGTTCATCGGCTCGTTCGCCTCCTTCGCGGTGGCCAACGACCTCGTGATCGCGGTGCTCAAGGCGGCCATCTTCGGGCTGCTGACCGCGGTCATCGCCTGCGATATCGGCCTGCACGCGCACGGCGGTCCGGGCGGCGTGGCCAATGCGGTGAACTCGGCGGTCGTGAGCTCCGCGCTGATGCTGTTCGCCAGCAATATCGTGCTCACCCAGCTCTACAACACGCTGCTTCCGTCGAAGGTGGTGTGAGATGGGCTCGACCTACACTCCCCCGGCGCTGCGACCGGTGCGAATGGCCGCGAACGTGGTGTCCATGCCGGTGCAGGCCAATCAGCGCCTGGGCCATCAGGTCATCACCTTCTTCCAGGCCCTGATCGCGATTCCGTTCGTGCTGAAGCACTATCGCAAGGAAGTGCTGCGCCTGACCGCCGATGTCGGCTGGGGCAACGGTTCGCTGGTGGTGGGCGGCGGCACCATCGGCGTGGTGATCGCGCTGTGCGGATTCGGCGGCATCACCGTCGGCATGGAGTCGTTCACGGCGTTGAACCTGCTGACCATGTCCCCGCTCACCGGAGCCATCTCCGGGTTCGCCACCACCCGCGAGCTCGCGCCGATCATCGCCACCCTGGCGTTCGCGATCCAGGCGGGCTGCCGCTTCACCGCGCAACTGGGATCCATGCGCATCTCCGAGGAGATCGACGCGCTGGAATCCATTGCCATCCGGCCGCTTCCGTACCTGATCAGCACCCGCATGATCGCCTCGACGCTGACCATCGTCCCGCTCTACAGCGTGGGCCTGGCGACGGCGTACCTGGCGACCAAGCTGTCGGTGCTGTTCCTCGGCGGCACCACCGCCGGCACCTACGACCACTACTTCTTCCAGTTCCTGCTGGGACCGGACGTGTTCTGGTCGCTGCTCAAGGTCATGGTCTTCGTGATGATCTCGACGTTCATCCAGTGCTACTACGGCTACGTCGCCACGGGCGGGCCCGAAGGCGTCGGGGTGGCGGCGGGGCGGGCCATCAAGATGGTCATCGTCGTCATGGTCTTCGTCAATCTCTTTCTGACCCTTGCGATCTGGGGCATCGACCCTGGCTTCCGCATCTCGGGATAGGTGTGTGGAATGATTCTCGATCCCAGCGGCCGGGGCCCGACAGCCCGGCAGCTCACGCTGGCCGGACTCGCCCTGATCGCCACGGTGACACTGCTGGTGTATCTGCTGACGCTGCGCTACAACGGCCGCTTCGAGGACAAGGTCGCGGTCACCGCCGAACTCACCAGCACCGGCGACGGGCTGCCCGCGCACGCGGACGTGAAGTTCCGCGGCATGGTCGTCGGCCGCGTCGAGGACGTGACGGTGGTGGCCAAGGGTGAGCGGCAGCGGGCCGCGCTGGCCTTGAAACCCCAAGTGGCGGGGACGATTCCGGCGACGGTGGCGGCGCGGGTGATCCCCAACAATATCTTCGGCGTGACCGCCGTCGAACTGGTCGACACCACGCCCACCGGCGATCGGCTGCGGGCCGGGGCGAGCATTCCCGAGGACACCAGCGCCGCGACCGTCCAGCTGCAGACCACCCTCAATGTGTTGCGCACCGTGCTCAACAATATTCAGCCCGAGAAGCTCGGCCGGGTGCTGTCGACGCTGTCGGCGGCCCTCGATCCCGGTACCCGGGCACCGGGCTCCACGATCGAACGCCTGGATCACTGGATCACCGAGGT
>NZ_JBSGBY010000385.1:0-8145 GCF_053601505.1 Nocardia sp. NPDC004722 | reverse complement strand
GCTAGGTTCGAGAGGCCAAACATCGGACCAATATCGTGAGGTGGCCATGGAACCCCCCGAGCTGGACGGACTCGCCGCGGTCGTGACCGGAGGTGGATCGGGCATCGGCCGGGCCGTCACCGCCGCCCTGCGCGCGGCGGGCGCACGCGTCGCGGTCCTCGACCTGAACCCGGGGCCCGCGCACCCCGACGGTCCGGCCCTGAACTGCGATGTGGCCGACGACGATTCGGTGCGGGCCGCCGTCACCGCCGCCGCGGACGCCTTCGGCCGCCTCGATATCGTGATCAACAATGCGGGCATCGGCGCGCAGGGCACCGTGGAGGACACCACCGACGCCGAATGGCGGCAGGTCCTGGAGGTGAATGTGCTGGGCGCGGTGCGGGTTTCGCGCGCCGCCCTGCCGCATCTGCGCCGCTCCCCCGCCGCCGCCATCGTGCACACCTGCTCCATCGCCGCCACCACCGGCCTGCCCAACCGCGTCGCCTACAGCGCCAGCAAGGGCGCGATCCTGGCCCTCACCCGCGCCATGGCCGCCGACCATCTGGCCGAGGGCATCCGCGTCAACTGCGTCAACCCCGGTACCGTCGACACGCCTTGGGTCCAGCGACTACTCGCCGCCGCGGACGATCCAGCCGCCGAACTGGCGGCCCTGCGCGCCCGCCAGCCGCACGGGCGACTGGTCACCGCCGAGGAGGTCGCCGCCGCCGTGCTCTATCTGGCGAGCCCCCGCGCATCCTCCACCGCCGGAACGATATTGGAGGTGGACGGCGGCATGCATTCGCTGCGCTTGCGCGCCCCCGTGCCCAGGGAAAGTATCGAGACCGTGGAAAGTATCGAGCGGTGACCGAGCGCAGACTTCCGAAGCCCCGCGACCTGACCCCGCTGCTGAAGTTCGAACGGCCGTTCCGTGGCCGAGCGGGGAAACTCGCACGCGCACAGACCATCTGGGACCTACGTGAACTCGCACGCAAACGCACCCCCAAGGTGGCCTTCGACTACACCGACGGCGCGGCGGACGCCGAGATCAGCCTCGAGCGGGCCCGGCAAGCGTTCCGCGACATCGAATTCCACCCGGCGGTCCTGCGCAACGTGGCCGACACCGACACCGCCACCACCGTGCTCGGCGCGCCCGTGCGCCTGCCGTTCGGCATCGCGCCGACCGGCTTCACCCGCATGATGCACACCGCGGGCGAGATCGCGGGCGCCCACGCGGCGCAGCGGGCAGGCATCCCGTTCACCCTGTCCACCATGGGCACCACCGCCATCGAAGACATCGCGGCGGCAACGGATCCCGGCGCGCGCAACTGGTTCCAGCTCTACATGTGGAAGGACCGCGACCGCTCCATCGCCCTGGTCGAGCGGGCCGCGAAGGCCGGATTCGACACCCTGGTCGTCACCGTCGACGTGCCGGTGGCGGGTAATCGGCTGCGCGATGTCCGCAACGGCATGACCGTGCCGCCCTCGATCACCGCCACCGGCGCGCTCGACGCGCTGCGTAAACCCTGGTGGTGGTGGGACTTCCTGACCACCGAACCGCTGGCCTTCGCCTCCCTGGACCGTTGGTCGGGCACCGTCGCCGAACTGCTGGACTCCATGTTCGACCCCACCGTCGATTTCGACGATCTGGCCTGGGTGCGCGCACAGTGGCCGGGCCGGGTGCTGGTGAAGGGTGTGCAGACGGTGTCCGACGCCAAACGGCTGGCCGGACTCGGCGTGGACGGCATCGTGCTGTCCAATCACGGTGGCCGCCAACTCGATCGGGCCCCGGTGCCGCTGCACTTGCTGCCGCGCGTGGTCCGGGAGGTCGGCTCCGATCTGGAAATCCATCTCGACACCGGCATCCTGCACGGCGCGGACATCGTCGCCGCCCTCGCGCTCGGCGCACGCTTCACCCTCATCGGCCGCGCCTACCTCTACGGCCTGATGGCGGGCGGCGAGGCCGGGGTGGACCGGGCCATCGAGATCCTGCGCACGCAGCTGGTGCGGACGATGCGACTGCTCGGGGTCAGCACCCTCGAGGAGCTCGAACCCCGCCACGTTCACCTGCTGGAGCGCTACCGTCCGGTCGAATGAGCCGAGCACGACGCGAACGGGCCGCGAACACCGAAGTGTTCGCGGCCCGTTCGGGTTCGAAGCGATTACAGCCCGAGGTATTCCTTGAGCTCGTAAGGCGTCACCTGGTTGCGGTAGCCCGCCCACTCGCGGCGCTTGTTGCGCAGGAAGAAGTCGAAGACGTGCTCGCCCAGGGTCTCGGCGACCAGTTCGGACTTCTCCATGTTCTTGAGCGCCTCGTCCAGCGACGCGGGCAGCTCGCGGAAGCCCATGGCGCGACGCTCGGCCGAGGTCAGCGACCACACGTCGTCCTCGGCCTCCGGCGGCAGCGTGTAGCCCTTCTCGATCCCGCGCAGACCCGCGGCCAGCAGCACCGCGAAGGTCAGGTACGGGTTGCAGGCGCTGTCAGGGCTGCGGATCTCGACGCGACGCGAGGCCGCCTTGTTCGGGGTGTACATCGGAACCCGCACCAGCGCAGAGCGATTCGACCGGCCCCAGGAGGCGGCCGTCGGGGCCTCGCCACCGTGCACGAGACGCTTGTAGGAGTTCACCCACTGGTTGGTGATCGCGGAGATCTCGTGCGCGTGCTCGAGGATGCCCGCGATGAACGCGCGCGCGGTCTCCGACAGGTTGTCCGGGTCGTCCGGGTCGGCGAAGGCGTTCTGCTCACCCTCGAACAGCGACATGTGGGTGTGCATGGCCGAACCCGGGTGATCGGCGAACGGCTTGGGCATGAACGACGCCCGCACGCCCTCGTCGATCGCCACTTCCTTGATCAGGTAGCGGAAGGTCATCACGTTGTCGGCCATGGACAGCGCGTCCGCGTAGCGCAGGTCGATCTCCTGCTGGCCCGGCGCGCCCTCGTGGTGGCTGAATTCCACGGAGATGCCCATGGATTCCAGCGAGTCGATGGCGTGACGGCGGAAGTTCGGGGCCTCGTCGTGCACGGCCTGGTCGAAGAAGCCGCCATTGTCGGCCGGGATCGGCTGCGAGCCGTCGTGCGGGCCCGGCTTCAACAGGAAGAACTCGATCTCGGGATGCACGTAGCAGCTGAAGCCCAGGTCGGCGGCCTTGTTCAGCTGCCGGCGCAGCACGTGCCGCGGATCCGCCCAGGACGGCGAACCGTCCGGCATGGCGATATCGCAGAACATGCGCGCCGAGTGCTGATGCCCCTTCGACGTCGACCACGGCAGCACCTGGAAGGTGGAGGGGTCCGGCTTGGCCACCATGTCCGCCTCGGAGACCCGGGCAAACCCTTCGATGGCCGAACCGTCGAAGCCGATTCCCTCTTCGAACGCGCCCTCCAGCTCGGCGGGCGCGATCGCTACGGACTTCAGATAGCCCAGGACATCGGTGAACCACAGTCGCACGAAGCGGATATCGCGCTCTTCGAGCGTGCGGAGGACGAATTCCTTCTGACGGTCCATGTCCGCGACTGTAGGGGCCGGGAGTTAAATCCGTGTTACATGGATGGACCAAGTCGCGCGGGCGCGTCGGGCTTCATCTACCTCACCCCGGTGGGGCCTCAGCAAGTGAGGCCCTTGGCGGGCTCTTTCAGGTCGATGAGATAGGAGATGACCGGATCGTCCACGCACTTGTTTCCCTGCAACGACACGGTGTGTTGCGAGCCCTTGAAGGTGATCAGATCCCCGCCCAGCTGCTGGGCCAGGTCCACACCGGACTGGTACGGGGTGGCCGGATCGTCGGTGGTGGAGATGACGACGGTCTTGGGCAGACCCTGGATCGAAAGCACGTGCGGCGAGCCGGTATTCGGGACCGGCCAGAAGGCGCACAGCTCCAGCGGGGCGGCATTGCTGCCGTGGCCGTCGTCGCGGAAGGGGGCGACGCGGCGGAAGTCGGCGTCCTGCTTGGCGGTGACGGCCCGGTCGGTGATGGCCGGATCGTCCACGCAGCGAATGGCGTTGAACGCGTCGGAGCTGTTGTCGTAGGAGCCGTCGTCGTGGCGGCCGTTGTACATGTCGGCCAGGGCCAGGAGGGTGTCGCCGCTGCCCTGCTGCACTTCACGCAGGCCCTTGGTCAGGGCCTTCCACAGCCGCTGCGAGTAGAGCGCCTGCTGCACGCCGGTGATGGCGTCGCCGTAGGGCAGGCCGCGCGGGTCCTGGGTGGGAACGGGCTTGTCCCACAGCGGATTGATCAGGGCGCGGAACTTGTCGGTGGCCAGCTTCGGATCGTCACCGAGCGGGCAGTTGGTCTTCTCGGTCTGCGCGCAGTTGGCCGCGTAGTCCTCGAACGTCTTCTGGAAGGCTTCGGCCTGGCCCAGGGATTCCTTGAGCGGATCCTGATCGGGCTTCAGCGCGCCGTCGAGCACCAGGGCGCGTACGTGATCGGGGAACTTCTCGGCGTAGGAGTAGCCGAGGCGGGTGCCGTAGGAGTAGCCCAGGTAGGTCAGCTTGGCGTCACCCAGCACGCCGCGGATGACGTCCATGTCCTGCACCACTTCCCGGGTGCCGACGTGGGCGAGGAAGTCCTTGCCGGTGCGCTGCACGCACTTGTTGGCGAAGTCCTTGGCCTCGGCCTCGTTGGCCGTGATCCCGGCGGGCGAGTTGTCCTTGTTGGGTTCGGCGCGCTGCGCGTCGTCCTCGGCGGAGGTCATGCACTGGATGGACGGCTGCGACGCGCCGACGCCGCGCGGATCGAAGCCGATCCGGTCGAACTGCTCGGCCAGCTTGGTGTTGTCACCCGTGCTGACCATGTTCAGACCGGTGACGCCCGGGCCGCCCGGGTTCATCAGCAGCGACCCGATCTTCTTGCCGGAAGCCTTGACTCGCGAGATGGCGATCTTGGCGGTCGCCCCGTTGGGGTTGGCGTAGTCGACCGGCACGGTCACCCGGGCACACTCGGTGCCCTTGGGAACGTCGTCGTCACTTTGCCCGTAATCGGTGCAGCTGCCCCAGGTCAGCTGCTGATTGTAGAAAGAATCCATGCCCACCGGGGTGCTCGAGGTGGGCTTGCCGTCCACCACGCTGGTGCACGCAGCCGCGGTCATCGCCAACGTCGTCACCAAGAGCACGACCCGGCCGGTTCGCATCAACGCCATGCCACGATCGTGCCATCCCAGCGAATCCACCCTCGCACCCCTTCCAGCGCTACTCATATACCTCTCCGTTTACATCGCGGCTCGCGCGCCTGTGCGCAACGTCACCGATCGCCGCGCGACCTCACCGATGGCACGGAACTGCGACGCTAGAGGTTCGGAGCCGACTCCACGCGGTACGTGGGTGTTCACACGGTTAGTCCCCAGGCCGCTCTCAGAAACCGCATGCTTAATGGGAAGCAACTGGGGGCTCTACTTACGAGGGACGTCATGAACGTGCAACCACAGTCGCCGGACCGCTCCGCCGCGGGTTCGACGCGCTCACGCACCATTCGGGCCGCGGCCGCAGCGGCCGTGGCACTCGCCGCCACCCTGGGACTGGTGGCGTGCGGGCCGAACACGCTGGTGCCGGGCAATCCGGTCGCGCAGTCGCCCGGACAGGTGACGCAGAGCCAGCCGATCGACTTCAGCACTCCCCCAGCCGATCTCGACTCGGCCGCGCAGAGCGTGGTGCCGGGCATCGTGGACGTCAACACCGAGTTGGGCCTGCAGAACGGGGAGGGCGCGGGCACCGGCATCGTGCTCAGCTCGGACGGCATCGTGCTCACCAACAACCATGTGGTGGAGGGCGCGACGAAGATCTCGGTCACCGATCTGGGCAACGGGCAGACCTATGACGCGGTCGTGCTCGGCTTCGACCGCAGCGAGGACATGGCCGTCATCAAGCTGACCGGAGCGTCCGGTTTGCAGACCGCGCCGCTCGGCGATTCCGACAAGGTGGGCGTCGGCGACGCGGTCGTCGGTGTCGGCAACGCGGGCGGGCGCGGCACGCCCACCGCCGCCGCGGGCAAGGTGACCGGTCTGAATCAGGCCATTACCGCCAGCGACGATTCCACCGGCAGCTCCGAACAACTCACCGGTCTCATCCAGATCGCCGCCAATATCGAACCCGGCGATTCCGGTGGCCCGCTGGTCAATTCGGCCGGTCAGGTCATCGGCATGGACACCGCGGCCTCCAAGGGCTTCCGCTTCAACAACGGTGGCGGCCAGGGCTTCGCCATCCCGATCAACAAGGCGCTGACGGTCGCCAAGAAGATCCAGGCGGGCCAGTCCAGCGATGTCATCCACATCGGCGACACCGCCTTCATCGGCGTCTCGGTGACCTCCACCGCCGGTGGCGCGCAGATCCGCGGCGTGGTGCAGGGCGGCCCCGCCGACCAGCTCGGCTTGCAGGCCCGCGACACCATCACCGCGGTGGACAGCCACACCATCACCTCCGCCACGGACCTGACGGCCACCATGGACCAGCATCACCCCGGCGACACCGTCACCTTGAAGTGGATCGATCCCACCGGTCAAAACCAGTCCGCCCAAGTCCAACTCGCCAAGGGCCCGGTCGGCTAGCGCTCAGCCGCGGCCGAGCACGGCCCCACCATTGATCTGCAGGATCTGGCCGGTCGTCCATCCCGCCTCCGCCGAGGTGAGATGGGCGATGCCCGCGGCCACGTCCTCGGGTGTTCCGGCGCGCCCCAGGGGAATCTGGGCGGCGCGCTCGGCCACCAGCTCCGGAGTCAACCGACCGGTCCAGAATTCGGTATCCGGCACGAATCCCGGAGCGACCACATTGACCGTGATGCCCTGCGGCGCAACCTGTTGCGCCAGCCCCAGCGCCCACCCGTGCAGCGCGGCCTTCGCGGCCCCGTACGGCCCGGAACCACGCAACCCCGCGATCGAACTCACCGCCACGATCCGCCCGCCGGGCGTCGCCATATGCGGCACAAGCGCTTCGGTCACCAGTACGGCGGTGAGCACGTTCAACCGGAAGGTCTCGGTGTAGACCTCCGCGAGATTGTCCAGATCCGCCGGGTCGTACGCCAGGCTGGTCCCGGCATTGTTGACCAGCACGTCGACCGGCCCGGCCGCCGCGATCGTCTCGACCACGGCCCGAACCTGCTCGGGCACGGTCAGATCGGCGACAGCGGTGCTGACCCGCTTGTCGCCGATACCCGTATTGATCTCCTCGGCAGCGGTTTCCAGCACGGCGGCCCGCCGCCCGACGATGATCACCTCCGCGCCATCCGCAGCCAGCCGCCCCGCCACCGCCTTCCCGATCCCGGTCCCGCCGCCACTGACCACCGCAAGCCGCGCCATCATCGCTCCCCTGATCGCTGAATCATGCTCCCGCCGAATCTACTTCAGGGCGACGACAGCCGACATCCAGCCGTGACGGACCACGCCCGGACCATGCCCGCGTCGGTTTTTTCGAGCGATGCCCGGCCAATTTTGTTGATTCGATTGAATTTTGGGTCGTGGGCGTCGGTAATGTGTGGGCTAACTGCGGAGGCATCCCGCGCGTACCACAACAGGGATCGATGGCGAACATAGAAGTGCAGGTCGACGGGCGGCGGAGGTCGTTCGCGCTGCGGTTGCCCGCTCAGCGGGGGCGGGAGATGCCGCTGGTGGTGGTGTTGCACGGCCATCGCTCGTCGGTGCTCGGGCCGGTGCAGCGCTTCGCCGAGGAGCGGGCGCGGCGCGGTAGCGGATTCGACGGGTGCGTCGATCGGTACGGGGTCGCGGTCGCCTATCCGGAGGCTGTCGGCGGGGGCTGGGCCGACGGGCGCGGGGTTTCGGCGGGTGATCGCAAGGGCGTCGATGACGTCACCTTCCTGCGGGCGATCGCATGGTGGTGCGCCGAGCAGTGCGGTACCCGCGAGGACGGGGTGCTGGTCGCCGGGATCTCCAACGGCGCGTTCATGGCGCACCGGATGGCTCTGGAGGCAGCCGATCTGGTGTCCGCGTTCGGCGCGGTCGCGGGCGGATTGCCCGCCGCGCTGACCGGGCGGCGGCCGAGCCACGCGGTGTCGGCATTGCTGATGAACGGGACCGCCGACCGGGTGGTGCCGATCGGCGGCGGACATTCACGGCGGCGCGGCCCCAACGGCGAACTGCTCGGGCGCACCCTGTCGCTGACCGAATCCGGCCGTCGCTGGGCAGCATTGAATCGCTGCGCCGGCATCGAGACCGCCGAACGACACCCC
>NZ_JBSGBY010000384.1:0-8154 GCF_053601505.1 Nocardia sp. NPDC004722 | reverse complement strand
GACGACGCGGCCCTCCAGATTGTCGACCAGGTAGCCCAGCGTCGGCAGCCTGCGCATGCCGCCGTGATGATGCTCGGGATCGCGGACCGGGACGGCCTTGCCGATCGCCTCGAGCAGATCGGCGTCCACGGTGTCGATGACCTGGCCCAGGCCCGGATCGGGAATCGACACGGCCAGCGTGGTTTCCGCCATGCCGTAGACCGGCGTCAGCGCCATCGGGTTGAGGCCGAAGCGTTTTCCGGCCTCGGCGAGGGCGTCCATGGTGTCGGCGTCGACGGGTTCCGCGCCGTTCCACATGTAGCGCACGCTGCTCAGGTCGAAGGCGCCGTCCGCGGCGTTGCGCAGCCGCCGTGCCAGCAGCGAGTAGGCGAAGTTCGGTGCGGCGGTGACGGTTCCGCGATACTTCGAGATGAGCTCGGCCCACAGGATGGGCCGGGTCAGGAAGTCCAGCGGCGTCACGCACACCACTTCCGCGCCGAATTGCATGGGGACACTTAAAAATCCGACCATGCCCATGTCGTGGAACAGCGGCAGCCAGCTGATCATCACATCGTCGCCGAGCTGGAACTTCACCCGGTCGAACATCGCGTAGGCGTTGACGTAGAAATTGCCGTGCGTGATCCGCACGGCCTTGGGGGAGCCGGTGGAGCCGGAGGTCAACTGCTGCAACGCGATCGCGTCCTCGCCGGTCGGCAGCGGCTCGACGGGCTCACCGGCGCGCATGGCGTCGAGGGTGATGACGGCGATACCGCGTTCGCGCAGTAGCGGTTCCGCGATCATGAAGGGCTCGCCCAGGATCACCGCGCGCGCCTCGATCATGCCGAGCACCGTCTCGGTGTCGTGCGTCCACACCTGCAGATCGGTGCGCGGCGTGGGCTGATGCAGCATGGTGATCGACGCCCCGCGCATCCAGACCGCTTGGCAGGCGGGCGCGATATCGACCGGCATGCCGGCCAGCACGCCGACCGCGTCGCCCGGGCCGATCCCGGCGGCGGCCAGCCCGCCCGCCATTCGGCGTGCGGTGTCATGGATTTCGCCCCAGCTGTGCCGCACCGGGTTATCCGGTTCGCCCGTCACCAGCCCCCGCGGGGACGTTCGGGCGGTCGCGTACATCTCATCGGTGAAGCGGCTCACGATCGACTCCTCAAACGCGTAACCAGCATCTCCAATATCCCGCGTGGAGTGAGCGCTGTTAACCGTTTCGGAGTTATGCGGTCGGTTATGCGAGGGTTCTGACCGCTACACCAGGGTCCTGACGGCACCCACGAAGCGGTCGAGGTCCTCGAAGCCGACGAAGCAGTGTGGGGAGGCCCGCACGACCGAGTTCAGTTCGCGCGCGGACATATCCAGCAGGGTGGAGCCGCGGAAGCTGGCGGTCACGGTGATCGCCTCGGCGGCCAGCCGCTCCTTGACCCGGATCGGTTCCAGGCCGTCGACGGTGAAGGACACGATGCCCGCGTGCTGGGTGCCGCGGTCGCGCACGTCCACGCCCGGAATCTCCTGCAATGCCTTGCGCAGGTACTCGGCGCGTTCGGCGATGGCGGCGTAGACCTGCGCCGGGCCCAGGTCGAGCAGGTAGCGCACGGCCGCGCCCAGGCCGAGCCGGGCCGCGACATTGCACTCCCAGAATTCGAAGCGGCTGGCGTCGGGGGAGAGCACGTAGTCGTCGGGCGCGGTCCACTCGGCGCTGTGCAGATCCAGACGGGTCGGTTCGAGGCTCAGGGCCAGGTCGGGGCGCACATAGAGGAAGCCGGTGCCGCGCGGGCCGCGCAGCCATTTGCGCCCGGTGGCCGAGAGCGCGTCCACCTCGAGTTCGGCGACGTCGAGGGGGAGTTGCCCGGCCGACTGGCAGGCGTCCAGCAGGGCCAGCGCGCCGACCCGGTGCACGATGCGGGCGGCCTCGGCGACCGGGTTCACCAGGCCGCCGTTGGTCGGAACATGGACCAGCGACACCAGTTTCACGCGCTCGTCGATCATGGCCTCGAGCGCGTCGAGATCGAGTTGGCCGCTGGAATCGCTGGGGATTGCCTCGACGGTCGCACCGCTGTGGCGGGCGCGCTGCAGGGCGGCGATGGCATTGCTGCCGTAGTCGGCGCCGGAGATCAGGATGCGGTCGCCGGGGGCGAGCGGGATCGAATAGAAGAAATCGCTCCACGAGCGGCTGGCGCTGTCACTGAGGGCCAGTGCGCCCGGATCGGCGTTGATGAGTTCGCCGATGGCGGTCTTGACTCCGTGCAGGTCGTCGATGCGTTCGTTCGCTGCGCGATAGCCGCCGATCTCGGCCTCGCGGCGCAGATGGTCGATGGTGGCGTCCAGGACGACGTTCGGCGGGAGCGAGGAGCCCGCGCTATCGAGAAAAACCTGATTTTCACAACCGGGGGTTTCGGCCCGCAAGGCAGCGATATCGAGCATACGAACGACCATATCGGTTGGTGTGTTCTTCATTTCGTCAGATTTCTTGTCACAGTCACTCGCTACGCTGGTTTGGGTCGCCGTGCGTCCCCCCTACGGCGATCGCATCAGACGGAGGTTGGCAATGGCTGTCACGGCGTCACCTACCGATGTGCTGCACAGTGGCCTGGCCGAATCGGAGCCGGGCGGCGAGTTCTCCTCACGCGCCGCCGCCGAGGCTTACGTCGGGAAAGTCTGTTTCAAACAGGGCCCACCGCTGCTCATCGGTGCCGAACTGGAGTGGCTCACCGCGCAAGGTGAACTTTCGGCAACCAATTCGCGTCCGGACCTGAAGGTCCTCGCGGACGCACTCGGACCGTATGCGCCACGGTCCATTTCGCCAGATTCCCCGGCCGTTCCGTTGCCGGGAGGCAGCCGGGTCACCATCGAACCCGGCGGTCAGATCGAATTGTCCAGCGCCCCGTTCGGCACCGCCGCCGAACTGTGTGAACGCTTGCGGACAGACACGATGCGCCTGCGGGAGCTGCTCGAATCCCGCCAGATCCGAACCTTTTCCGGGGCCGCCGACGCGGTCCGGCGGCCCGCGCGCGTGCTCCGGCTGCCGCGCTACCGCGCCATGGAGCGTTCCTTCGCCGGAATCGGCCCCTTCGGCGCGCTCATGATGTGCAATACCGCCGCCACCCAGGTGAGTGTCGACGCGGGCCGCGATCCCGCCGAGATCGCGGCCCGCTGGAACGCCCTCTACGCCATGGGTCCGGCCCTGCTGGCCGCCTTCGCCTGCTCACCCGACCTGCACACCGCCCCACCCGGCGAGTGGGCCTCGCAGCGCATGCGCGCCTGGCAACGCCTCGACCACCTCCGCACCCGCCCGCCCGTACACGACTGGGCCGACCCCATCACCGGCTACGCCCGCTGGGTCCTGGACGTCCCGCTGCTGTGTGTACGTCCCAGGGCTGCCCCCGCGCACGCTGCGATGCCCTACGGCGGCGCTGTGGCCAACGGCGGCAGTGCCCGGGCTGGCGGCTCGGCGAGTGTGAACCGGGGCGCGCCGGACCTCGAGAGCGCGGACTGGAGTGCGCCGCCGGGGGCGACGTTCGCCGACTGGTTGTGCGGGGCGCTGGACGACGAGATCGGACGGCGGCCGGACCGCGACGATCTCGACTACCACCTCACCACCGTGTTCCCGCCGGTCCGCGCCGCCGGGCATCTCGAGGTGCGCTACCTCGACGCGCAGCCCGGCGACGGCTGGTCGGTGCCCGTGCACGCCTTCGACGCCCTGCTGTCGAACCCCCTGATCGTCGCGGAGGCAACGAATCTGGCCGCACCGACCGCCGAGCTGTGGTCCGAGGCCGCCCGCCTGGGCCTGGCCGACGCGGAGCTGCGCGCGGCCGCGGTGGCACTGCTGGAATTGGCCACCGCGCACGCCTCGTCTCAGGAGGCCCGGCGCGAGCTGGCCGCCGCCGCCGAGCGATGTCGTCACGGACAATGCCCCGCCGGGGGCGAATCCGGGAGCGGCGCATGACATTCCACCTCGGCCCACTCACCCGCGCGTGCGGGACCCAGAGGCCGGGGCGATCAGCGCTGCCCGGATGCGGTGTGCGCGGTATCGCTTCGGCGTGTTCAGACCACGAATTGGAAGTTCTCTCATGACAGTTCAGCATTTGCCGGGGAGTGATCGGGCGGAGACCGAGGCGCTCCGCGGACGCATCGCCGAGACCCTGGAGCGGGCCCGGCGGCGGACCATCGGGTTGACCGAGTGCATCGACGAGGCCGAGCTGGTGGCCCAGCACTCGCGCATCATGAGCCCGCTGGTCTGGGATCTCGCGCACATCGGCAACCAGGAGGAACTGTGGCTGGTGCGCGATGTCGGCGGGCGGGAACCCGTGCGGCAGGACATCGATCACCTCTACGACGCCTTCAAGCACGCGCGCGCCGACCGGCCCGCGTTGCCGCTGCTGAAGCCGGTGCAGGCCCGCGAGTATGTCGGCACCGTGCGCGAGAAGGTGTGGGATGTACTGGAGCACAGCCCATTGCGCGGTGACGGGCTCGTCACGGACGGCTTCGCCTTCGGCATGATCGCCCAGCACGAGCAGCAGCACGACGAGACCATGCTGGCCACGCATCAGCTGCGCACCGGCGAGGCGGTGCTGTCCGCGCCGCCGACTCCGGCCGCGCGGGTGCGGGTCGGCGGTGAAGTCGTCATTCCCGCAGGCGAATTCAGCATGGGCACCGACACCGACCCGTGGGCGCTGGACAATGAGCGCCCCGCGCATCCGGTCCATGTCGACGGTTTCGCGATCGACGCCGCGCCCATCACCAACGAGCAGTACCTCGCCTTCCTCGACGACGGCGGTTACGAGCGGCGGGAACTGTGGTCCGAGGCGGGCTGGGCGCATCGCGTCGAGGCCGGACTGACCGCACCCCAGTTCTGGGAGCAGGACGGCGGCGGCCGTTGGTGGCGAAGGGTTTTCGGCACCATGCAGCCGCTGCGCGCGCAGCAGCCGGTGGTGCACGTCTGTTGGTTCGAGGCCGAGGCATACGCCAACTGGGCTGGTAAGCGTCTGCCCACCGAGGCCGAATGGGAGAAGGCCGCCCGCTTCGACCCGGCCACCGGCAGGTCGCGCCGATACCCGTGGGGCGACGCCGATCCCACCGATCAGCTCGCCAATCTCGGCCAGCACCACCTGGAACCGGCCGATGTCGGCGCGTATCCGGAGGGCGCGTCCCCGCTCGGCGTTCACCAGCTCATTGGTGACGTCTGGGAGTGGACCGCTTCGGGTTTCGACCCCTACCCGGGCTTCCGAGCCTTCCCGTACCGCGAATACTCCGAAGTCTTCTACGGCGGCGACTACCGCGTCCTGCGCGGCGGCTCCTTCGGCGCGGATCAAGTGGCGGCCCGCGGCACCTTCCGTAACTGGGACCACCCCATCCGCCGTCAAATCTTCTCCGGCTTCCGCCTGGCCCGAGACCTCACCCCGGACGAACGCTGATGTGCCGCCACCTCGCCTACCTCGGCCCACCCACCCCGGTAGGCGAACTTCTCACCCGAGGCCCGCATTCGCTCCGAACCCAATCCTGGGCTCCCCGTGAAATGCGCGGCGGCGGCACCATCAACGCCGACGGTTTCGGCGTCGCCTGGTGGCACCACCCCAACGCCGCCTCGGCAGATCACGGCCCCGGCGTCATCTGGCACGGCGGCGCACCCCCGGACCCCGGAACGCCCGAAACTCGCCCCGCCCCAGCCGATCCGGTCGTCAGCCGCTACCGCAACGCCGCCCCGATCTGGACCGATCCAGCGGTCGACGAAGTCCTGCCTCAAATCCGTTCGACCGCGGTGCTGGCCGCAATCCGTTCGGCCACAGTGGGAATGCCCATCGAACGCTCGGCCTGCGCCCCCTTCACCCACGGCCGCTGGGCCTTCAGCCACAACGGCGCGATCCCCGACTGGCGGCGAGTACTGACGGAGGTGGCTGCCGAATTCGGCTCGCCCCCCTTGCTCGAAGCCGAATCCCTCACCGATTCCGCCGCTCTCTGGGTGATCGTGCGCGGCCTGCTCGGGGGCGCTGACGGCTCGGTCGGTGGGATGGAGCCGGGGGAGGCGTTGCGGGTGGTGAGCGCGGCGGTGTTGGCGCGGTCGCCGAAGGCTCGGTTGAACCTCTTGGTGGGGGATGGGGCGGGGGTTTGGGGGAGTACGTGGCATCACTCTTTGTCGGTCCTCGAGGCCGACGGGTTCGTAGTGGTGGCTTCGGAACCGTTCGATGACGATTCGCGATGGCGGCCGATTGCCGATCGGCAGCTGGTGCGGGTGGTTGATGGGCGGGTTTCGGTGGAGCCGCTGGATATCGAGATCGGAAGGGCTGGTTCATGAATACGGCGACTGTGGAGATTCATCTCACCGACGAAGATCTGAATGTCGCGCTGCGTGAGGATGTGCGGCGCGGGCTGACGGCGGAGCCGAAGTGGTTGCCGCCCAAGTGGTTCTACGACGCCCGGGGCAGCGAGCTGTTCGAGAAGATCACCGAGCTGCCGGAGTACTACCCGACGCGGACCGAGCGAGCCTTGCTGGAGCGGGTGGTCGGGGAGATCGCGGCCATCGCGCAGGCCGAGGTGCTGGTGGAGCTCGGGGCGGGGTCGGCAGCCAAGACCCGGCTGCTGCTGAACGCGCTGAGCGCCGCCGGACCGTTGAAGAAGTATGTGCCCCAGGATGTTTCCGTGTCGGCGTTGCGGATGGCGGCCGATGAGGTGGCCTCGGAGTTCCCGGGGCTGAGCGTGCACGGTGTGGTCAGTGATTTCACCGACGCGCTGGACAACCTGCCCGGCGGCGGGCGGCGCATGGTCGCGTTCCTGGGCGGCACGATCGGCAATCTGGTGCCCGCCGAGCGTGCCGAGTTCCTGGGCGGTATCCGGGATGTGCTGGAGCCGGGTGAGCAATTGCTGCTGGGCGCGGGCCTGGTCATCGATCCGGCGGTGCTGGTGCCCGCCTACGACGATGCCGCCGGGGTCACCGCCGAGTTCAATCGCAATGTGCTGCATGTGCTCAACGCCCGCCTGGGTGCGAACTTCGAGCCGGAGAAGTTCGCGCACATCGCGATCTGGGACGCCGAGGCGGACTGGATCGAGATGCGCCTGGAAGCCACCGAGGCCATGACCGTCCACATCGCCGACCTCGACCTGACCGTCGACTTCGCCGCCGGTGAGCAGCTACGCACCGAGATCTCGGCCAAGTTCCGCCGCGGGATCCTCGAATCCGAGCTCGACGCGGCCGGTTTCACCACCGAGCGGGTCTGGACGGATCCGGACCAGCGCTTCGCTCTGGTCCTGGCGGAACGCCGGTAGCGGCGCGGGCCGCCCGGAAGTAGCACCCGCTACTTCTGGGCGGTGACCGCGGCCAGCCAGGCGATCAGCGGCCGCATCTCTTCCCAGGCCGCCCGGATCTCCTTGCCCGCGCGCGGCGTATCCAGCCACTTCGGTGCGCCGAAATCCTTTCCGGCGGTGAGGGATTTGTGGCGCAGCAGTTCGATGCGCGGGTGATCGATGTCGTAGCCTTTGGGTTTGGTGGCCAGCTTGTCGCCGCCGATGCCGTAGCCCGCCGAGACCAGTTGCGCGATCAGCCTTTCCAGTTCGGTGCCGCGCACCTCGTCGTCGATGGCCACCCGCAGCGCGGTCAGCTGGGCGGGTGAGGCGGCGTACATGCCGCCCGCCACCCGCAGCCCGGCCGCCCCGATCTGCACGTACCAGCCGGAGTACTGCGCGCTGTAGACCACCGCGCCCTGATGGTTCTTGTAGGGCGACTTGTCCTTGGCGAAGCGCACATCCCGGTGCGGCCGGAACATCTTGGCCTCGCCGAAATCCGGTTCCAGCTCCGCCACAAGCGCTTTCATCGGGTCCCGCACCGACTCCTCCCACACCTGCTTGTGGGCGTTCCAGAAGGCCTTGGAGTTATCGGCTTCCAGGTCTTCGTAGAAATCGAGTCCGGCGAGCGGGAACCCGGTGAATGCGGTCATGGCTAGCCATTATTCATCGTGAGGTATTGAGCACCGCGAGCCCTATGCCGAACCCGATGACCATGCACACGCCGGCGGCGATGGCGGCCCACTTGCCCAGCGGTTCACCCTTGTTGTTGCCGACGACGCCGAGCACGATGCCGACGATGCCGATCAATGGGCACAGCAGCAGCGCGATGCCCGCGCAGACGAATCCGATGATCGAGAAGGTCTGGGTGCCCGACCGCACCGGCGCACC
>NZ_JBSGBY010000383.1:0-8170 GCF_053601505.1 Nocardia sp. NPDC004722 | reverse complement strand
AAGCGAGGGCCGGGACCGACAACTCGACCGCGGTCACCACGAAGGCGACGATCGAGACGGCCAGCGCGACCAGCACCGGCCTGGACGAGCGTTCGTTGCGGATCGCGCGGCCGGTCAAGTACATACAGATCGCCGCCAGCAGGAACGGCACCGCCGAGAGCCAGCCGACCTGGAAGCTGCTCAACCCGTGCCCGGCCTTCTTGATCACCGACGGCATCCAGTAGGTGAGCGGGTAGGCGCCGCACAACAGCAGGAAGTAGGCCAGGCACAGCGCGATGACCCGCTTGTCCTTGAGCGCCGCGCGGTGCCCGGTCGGCGCGGCCACCGCGCGCTCGGCATCCTCGGCGGCGAGAAGCCCCGTCAGCCAAGCCTTTTCGCTGTCGTTGAGCCAGCGCGCCCGCTGCGGCGTATCGGTCAGGGTGAGGAAGAACAGCACGCCCAGCACGATGGCGGGCACGCCGCCGACCACGAACACCCAGCGCCAGCCCGCCAGGCCCAGCGCCCCGTCGAAGGCGTCCAGGATCCAGCCGTTGAGCGGTCCGCCGAGCACGCTCGCGAGGGGGATCGCCACCATCACCGTCGAAATCACTTTGGTGCGTTGGGCATTCGGATACCAGCGGGTCAGGTAGACGATGATGCCGGGGAAGAAGCCCGCCTCGGCCACACCCAGCAGGAACCGCAGCACGCACACCGTGGTGAAGTTGGGCGCGAAGGCGGTGGCGGCCGCGATGATGCCCCAGGTCACCAGGATTCGGCTGAGCCAGACCCGCGCGCCGACCTTGGTCATGGCGATATTGCTGGGGACCTCCGCCAGGATGTAACCGACGAAGAAGATGCCCGCCACGAACCCGTACTGGGTGGCGCTCATCCCGAACGCCTTGTCCATCCCGAACTTCGCGAAGCCGATATTGATCCGGTCGACGTAGCTGACGATGTACCCGATCACCAGCAGCGGGACCAAACGGATCGTCACCTTGCGTAGGACGCTCGAGCCGAAAGGCGAATCCTCGGGGCGGACTACGACTTTGTCCATCTTTCCTCCACATGGACGCAAAACTCGGCAGCCACCTCAAGTGGCATGCCTTTCAGAATGAGTAGCATGCTACTCATTCTGTGACGCGGCCCACAAGGGTTTGAAGAGATAGGTGGCGGCGCGGATCCGGCGATCCGCGCCGCCGACCCCGAATCTCAGCCCTCGGCCGCCGCGAGCATGCGCGCTTTGCCCGCGAGCACGTGCGCCTCCATCAGCTCGCCCGCGCGCTCGACGTCACCGGCGGCGAGGCAATCCAGGATCTCGGCGTGCTGGGTGTTCGAGATGTGGCGGGCCGCAGCGGTTTCCAGACCATGGCGGCGAAACAGGTGCAGCTCCTTGGAGACCCCGTCGTAGAGCTCGGCCAGGCGCGGATTGCCCGCCAGCGCCACCAGATCCCGGTGCAGGTCGACATTACCGGGGTAGTAGTCGTCGGTGCTCGCCTCGGCCGCGGTCAGCGCGGTCACCTTGTCCCGCAACCGGGTCAGATCCTCGGCGCTCACCCGGGCGGCGGCCAGCTTGCCCGCCAGCCGGAACAGTCCGGCGCGGATGTCGTAGAGCTGCGCCGCCTCCTGCACCGAGATCTCCCGCACGAACATGCCGCGGTTGGTGCGGAATTCGACCAGGCGACTGCGCTCGAGCTGCCGGCACGCCTCGCGCACCGGACCCCGGCTCACACCGAGCCGCAGCGCCAGCGAGGACTCGTTGATGCGGTCGCCGCCGGTCAGCACGCCGGAGATGATCATCCGTTCCAGCTCTTCGACGATCAGCTGGGGCAGCGAGTTCTGCTGCCGTTCGGCCAGCCGCTGCTGTAGCGCCGACATCGCCTCGGGTTCCTGGGCCATGAGGCCGCAGTATGCACCCTCGAATTGTCAATTGCAAATCGTTGACAGTTGACAATCCAGCCGCGCACACTCGGTCCACCGGACAGCCGGAGCCACCGGCGACCGGAGCCGAGGGAGGCAATGCGATGAGGATCAAGGACATTCGCGCCAGCGTGCACACCACCTCGATCGAGGTCCCGCTGCTGGACGAACGGGTCCGCGGCTACGGACGGGAGGAGCAGAAGGAGTTCGTGTTCTGCGAGGTCGAGACCGACGAGGGCCTCACCGGCGTCGCGGTGACCGGGCACTTTCTCGCCCACGCCGTCGTGGTCGCCCTCGAAAGACACTTCCTACCGGCCGTTGTCGACCTCGACCCGCGCGAGATCGAGGCCGTGCACCAGCGGGTGTGGCAGCGGCTCAACCCGCGCGCCATGACCGGGGTGGTGTCGAGCGCGCTGTCACTGCTCGACATCGCGCTGTGGGACATCAAGGGCAAGGACGCCGGGCGCTCGGTCGCGAGCCTGCTGGGCGGGGCCCGCACCGAGGTGCCGGTCTACGTGACGTTCGGGTTCCCGCAGTACGACCGCGAGACCCTCGCCGCCGCGGCCCGCCTGCACGTCGATCAGGGCTTCACCGCGTTGAAATCCGTTGTGGCCGTGGATCCTCGCGGCTGGCGCGAGGACGCGGCCCGGGTGCACGCCATCCGCGCGGCCGTCGGCGACGACATCGACCTGATGATCGACGCCAACTACCTGTTCACCCCCACCGAGGCCACCATGCTCTGCCGCGAGATCGAGGACGCCCACCTCACCTGGTTCGAGGAACCGTTGCAGCAGAACGACGCCCGAGCCCTCGCCGACCTCCGCGCCCACACCCGCATCCCCATCGCCGCCGGACAGATGGAAGGCCACCGCTGGCGCCTACGCGAACTCGTCGAACACCACGCCGTCGACATCCTGCAACCCAACGCCTGCTACTGCGGCGGCTTCACCGAACAACGCAAAGCCGCCCACCTCGCCCAAACCTACAACCTCCCCCTCGCCCACGGCGGCGGCTGGCCCCTCTTCAACCTCCATGCCTTGGCCGGCTTGATGAACGGCTGGCTCCTCGAATGGCATGTGGGCATGGCCCAGGTCGGACAGTTGCTGTTCCCCGACTCGCCCCACCCCGTCAACGGCCGCATCGCCGTCCCCGACCGCCCCGGCCTCGGCCTCACCGTGGACCGAGACGCTTTGCGCGACACCCTCGTTCCCCGGCGATGAGAAGGCGGCGAGTGACATGGACACCCACGGGCTTTCGGGCCTGCCCGCCACCGACCCACCCTCCGGGCACACGCAACCGCCCACCAACCCCGCCGATCCCCCACCCCGCACAACAGACTCGACCACCGACGCAACCGGCTCACCACCAGACACCGCCGCCCCACTCTCAGACACCACCGAACACCCCTCCGGCACAACTCGATCAATTGCCAGCACCACTCACCCGATAGGACGCACCGCCAACTCGGCCGACATCCCCGAATCGGCCCGCACCGCTGGGATCTCCAGCACCGCCGACTTGCCGGCCACCCCGGGATCTTTACGCACGTCCGAATCAGCGGTGGTCCGTGGATCGGCGGCTACCGCTAGGGCGGCTGAGCCGAAGGCGCGTGTGCGGCGGCTGATCGCGAGTACCAGCCTGCAAGTGCTGGTCGCGGCGATTGCTGCGGCTGCATTCGGTGTTGCCGCACCGCATTATGCGGCGGGGTTGCAGCCGGTGGCGAATATCTTCATCTCGTTGGTGCAGGTGGCTATCGCGCCGATCGTGTTTCTGGTGATCGTCACCGGGATCATGACCGCCGGGGAGCTCAAGTCGGTGGGGCGGGTGGCGCTCAAGGCGTTGCTGTACTTCGAGATCGTCACCACCGTCGGGATGCTGCTCGGTTTGGCGGCGGTGAATCTGCTGCATCCGGGGACCGGGGTGCCGAAGCCGAAGCATGCCTCCGATCAGCTCTCCAGCTATGTCAGCGCCGATCAGCACAACACCTCGCTGACCTCGTTCCTGTCGAAGTTGGTGCCCAACAACGCTGTTGGCGCGTTCAGCACCGGCGGCGTGCTGCAGGTGCTGATCTTCGCGGTGTTGTTCGCGCTCACGCTGCTGGCGCTGCCGCGCACGATCTCCGCACCCGTCACGGCCGCGTGCGCGACGCTGAGCACCGTCTTCTTCAAGATGATCGCGCTCATCATGCTGCTCGCACCGATCGGCACCTTCGGCGCGGTGGCGGCCACCGTCGGCAAGTACGGGCCCGAAACCCTCACCGCCCTGGTCAAATTGGTGCTGGTCTCGATTCTCGCGCTGGTCGCGTTCGTGCTGCTGGTGCTCGGGGTGGTGGCGCGGTTGGCGGGGTTCCGGCTGCTGCGGCTGATCCGGGTGCTGCGCAAGGAACTGCTCGTCGTACTGGGCACCGCCTCCTCCGAAGCGGTACTCCCCCAGCTCATGGAGCGGCTCGAGACGGTCGGTTGCCGCCGCAAGGTCATCGGCCTGGTGGTGCCCGCGGGATTCTCGTTCAACCTCGACGGCGTCGCGGTGGTGGTGCCGATCTGCGTGGTGTTCATCGGGCAGGTGTACGGCGTGCCGATGTCCGCGGGCCATCAGCTCACCCTGTTCGCCGTGTTCCTGCTGCTGTCCAAAGGCACCGCGGGCGTCTCGGGTTCGGCCTTCGTGACCCTCGCCAACACCGTCGCCGCGACCGCGCTGGTGCCCATCGCCGGTCTGGCACTGGTGCTGTCGGTGGACCGGTTCCTGTCCATGGCCCGCGCGGCCACCAATGTGCTCGGCAATGCCGTGGCCACGGTGGTGGTGGCCCGCTTCGAACCCGACGGCATCGACCGGGTGGTGGCCGCTCGCGAGATCGGCATGACACCCGCCGAAACCCCTGTGATCCAACAACTCTGAGGAGCTCTACGTGCCCCGCATACTCGCCATCCACGAAGGCACCGTCCCGATCAGCTCGTCCATGAGCAACGCCTTCATCGACTTCAGCGCCATGGACTGCTCCATCGTCGCCGTGGTCAGCGACGTGATCCGTGACGGGCGGCCCGTCGTCGGCTACGGCTTCAACTCCAACGGCCGCTACAGCGCCGGGGAGATCCTGCGCCGCCGCGTCATCCCCCGCCTGCTCGCCGCCGATCCCGACACCCTGCTCACCGCCGACGGCGCCGCCGTGGACCCGGTCAAGGCGTGGGATGTCATGACCCGCAACGAGAAACCGGGCGGCCACGGCGAGCGATCGGTCGCGGTCGGCGTCGTCGACATGGCCCTCTACGACCTGGCCGCGAAACTCGCCGGAGTCCCGCTCTACCGCTGGCTGGCCAACGAGTACGACCTCGGCGAGCCTGACGAGGAGGTGTTCGTCTACGCCGCGGGCGGCTACTACGCCCCCGGGAAAGGACTGCCCCAACTCCGGGACGAGATGCGCGCTTTCCTCGATCAGGGTTACGACGTCGTGAAGATGAAGATCGGCGGCGCGGACCTGGCCGAGGACGTCAAACGCGTCGAAGCCGTCCTGGACGTGCTCGGCGGCGACGGGTCCCGGCTGGCCGTGGACGCCAATGGCCGCTTCGACCTCCACACCGCCCTCGACTACGGCCGCGCGCTGGCCCCCTACGAGCTGCGCTGGTACGAGGAGCCCGGCGACCCACTGGATTTCGCACTGCACGCCACCCTGGCCGAACGCTATCCCGGGGCGCTTGCCACCGGCGAGAACCTCTTCTCCCGCATGGACGCCCGCAACCTGCTGCGCTACGCGGGCATGCGGCCCGACCGCGACATCCTGCAATTCGATCCGGTGCTCGGCTACGGGCTGGTGGAATACCTCCGCATTCAGCGGTTGCTACGGCAGCAGGGCTGGTCGTCGCGGCGCTGCATTCCGCACGGCGGGCACCAGTTCGCCCTGCACATCGCGGCGGCCCTGCACCTGGGCGGCAATGAGTCCTATCCGGGCGAGTTCCAGCCCACGGGCGGCTTCGCCGACAATGCGGTCATCGCGCACAGCCGAATTCGATTGGCGGACACGCCGGGTATCGGGTTCGAGGACAAGGCATTGCTGTACAACGTCTTCCGAGCGCTGCACGACTGACCAGTACTGCACCGGATAATCAAGGGAGCCGAAAACCCATGTCCCTCATCGGATATGGGTTTTCATTTCGACCGCACATAGCTGAAGCGCGCACTGTTCTCATCCAGTGAACGGAAACTCATGACCTGCGTCCCCGGAGCCGGACACACGAAGGTCACGCTCTTCACCATCGATGTCGCGGCAGCACCCCCGGTCATACGCATGGCCGCCGAGAATCCACCCGACGGAATGACGGCGTAAATCCCCTCCCCCGCGCCCGACCGCGCACTACGGAATGCGATACCGCCCGCACCGTCGAAAGCCAGCACATTCGAGGAATCCTCGGCCGCGGTGAATTCGCCCTGATAGTCACCCAGCGCCGCACCGCAGCCCCCGACCGCCGCCGCGAAGGGTGCCTGAACCGTCAACCCGGCGCAAAACGCCAGCGTAAGGGCCCCACCAAGGGCGATCCTCGTACCCGGCCCTGCGCTCATCCGACTCCCTCCCGGTGCGTTCCTTCCCGGGTAGTCGATCGCAGAACCGGACGAAATGGCCTCCGACACGCCAGTTCGTTATCGAAACGTGTGCTGGCACAGTGCATAACACAATAATCTGAAACGGCTTTATCCGACCGGTTGGTTTGGTTGCGCCGCAAGTGAATTCACGCACCTGTACAGGCGATCAGCAGGTCGCGACATTCCGGGCGCACGCGCATCCCACGAATTACGTTGAGCTGGTTGTACCGTCGTTGTCCATGACACGAAAGAAAGCCATCGGCCTGCTCGTCGGTGCGTTCGTTTGTGCCGCCGTACTCACCCTCAACCCCTCCTCCGCCTGGGGCTCCGGCGAAATTACGCCGCCCGCCGCCCCCGGCGCTCCGCGGGCCTCCACGCCCGCGGGAAGCGGACCGGGAGCCGGGGCCCCGGTGGCCCCGGAAAGGATTGTTCCCGTACCGCCGCCCAGCGGCGGATTCCTCTGCCCCACTCCGTGACGATTTCCGTCGACGAAGCCGGAACCACTAACTCCCAGAATGCGAACCGCGATGCTCAGGCCGCCAGCACGGACGACAATCCGCGCAACACGGCCTGGGCATCCTCTACATCCACGACCAATCGCGTGATATCCGAGCCCGCCAGATCGATCAGCACGGCCTGCCCGTCGAAACGCGTATCCCAGAATTCCTTGCGGCCTTTACCGCGGAAGATCCCCGCCGCGATCACGCCCGGAAAGAACGTGCCCGGCGCCCGCACCCACGGCGGCCGCAGATCCACCGGCGCCGGCCCCAGCCGCTTCACCTGCGACAGATCGAAACTCACATGATCACGCAGCGCCAGGAACCGATGCGACCCGGTGACCCGCACGGTCACGGTGGTTCCGGAGACGTCCAATTCGACCATTCCGCACCTCACACGCTCGCCCGACACTGTTTCCGCTCTCCACAGTGCCGGGCGATTCTGGTCGTAGCCTGAGGGTTTCCTGGCCGTTCTCTCAAGCTTTGGCGGTGAGGTCGGCGGCCAGGCGGGCGGCCTGCTCGCGGAGGTCGGCGCGCAGCCGGGCGGCCTGGGACTTCGCCTCGGTGCGCAGTCGCTTGATCTCGGCCTTGCTCAGGTGGTCCGGAGTCGTCCGCTCAGCGGACTTCTCCTGCGCCTTCGCGACGGCGGTGTGCGCCTTCAGCGCGGCCGCACGCATGATGCGCTCGGACTGGGCGCGAGCCTGGTCGGTGTGGCTGGTGATCAGGTCGGCGAGGACGTTGTAGTTGGGCATTGTTCTTCTCCCTGTACTGGACCGGAGCTGGTGTTTCCGGCTGTGAGAAGAACGATGACGGCCGCCGCCGACAGCACACCGATAGCGCGCTGACAGCGACGGCCGCGGGGACCGAGGGCCGACCGGGATCAGTCGACGGGCAGGGTGACGCCGTTCTCGGCGGCCTTGGCGGCCACCTCAGCGGGGAAGATATTGCGGAACAGGTACAGGTCGCGGCCGAGCTTCCAGCCGGGGGCCAGGGCCACCGCGTAGCGCTCGAAGTAGCCCAGCTGCTTGCCCATCAGCACCAGCTGCTGCGGACCCGACGCGCCGCGGCGCTTACCGAATTCGAGCAGACGCGCCGAAACGACGCCGAGATCCAGCTTGTCGAGACTGCCGGAGAGCACCGGGCCCAGCGCGACCGCGAGCTGACGGCCGATGGTGGCGTCGTCACCGCTGTCGTCGGAGACCAGA
>NZ_JBSGBY010000382.1:0-8198 GCF_053601505.1 Nocardia sp. NPDC004722 | reverse complement strand
CGGCCGCCGGTCGGCGCTCGACAACCGGATGATTGCTACCTGGTAGCCGGTCAGTATGCAGCGACCGCTCCGTCGAGGGCGAGTTGGAGTTCGCCGCGGGCCGTGCGCGTGATGTCGGCGGGGCTCGCGGGCAGGTCGGTGACCGGCGTCCTGAAATAGAAGCTGGCCGAACGGACCTCGGCGGTGGTCAGTTCGACGGCCGGGTCCGGGCGCGGGCCGTAGCTGAGTCCGAGGCTGACCAGGACCGGTTCGGCGCCGAGTTGGCGAGCGCGACAGGCGATGTGGCCGAGACCGCCGCCGAGCTCGAGTACTCGGGTGTGGTCGAGGTAGTTGCAGGTGCCCTCGGGGAACAGGGCGATGCTGTCACCGCGCGCCATGCGTGCCGCGCAGGTGTCGAACAGCCGTTCCGAGGCGGCGTTGACCGAGGAGCTCTCGTGGTCCTTGCTGCGGAACACCGGCAGGCCGCCCATCATGTCGAGCGTGCCGCGCATCTTCGGATCGGCGAAGACCTCATGCTTGGCCAGGACCCGGGTATGACCGATGACGGGCCGCAGTGGACTGCGCCATGCCGCCGCGCTCACCGTGTAGGGGTCCTTCTCCGAGAGATGATTGATGGAGATGAGCAGCGGCCGTCCCGCGGAGATGACGGCTCGCAGCGCCTCTCCCGCCCCTGGAGCGAAGCTCACCCGCGGCCGGAAGCGGCGACCCAGCAACCAGTAGGCGGCCTTCGCCTTCAACAGATTCTGCCGATGATCGCGGTAGTAGTCGTAGACGGCATCGCAGTTGTCCAGGGCAACCTCGGGCGGCTCCATAGCAACAGCGTATATCTAGCAAATAGCACTCGACTTCGAGCGCGCTGGCGGTCGATATACGGTTGTGCAGGTCACCGAAGCCCCCATCGACCGGAGGATCGACAACGATGACGACCCGCCACGCCACACCCCGCGCGCAGATCGGCGAGCTACGCACCGTCGGGTCCCGCCGCGTTCACGTCCGCCAGGACGGACCGGACGGGGGCAGGCCGATCCTGCTGCTGCACGGCTTCGAAGGCTCGATGCACTGGTGGGACGCTGTGACACCGCGACTCGCGGACACGCTGCGGGTGATCCGGGTCGATCTGATCGGATTCGGTTGCACCGGTGGCGATTCCGGTTTCGACGCCCACACGCAAGGCCGTATGCTCACCGACCTGCTCGAGGATCTCGATCTCGAAGACGTTCTCGCGGTGGGCCATTCCTACGGCGCCGACGCCGCGCTGGCGGTGGCCGAACAGTCCGGCCGCGTCACCGGGGCGGTCATCGTCGACCAGGGTCCCGACTACGAACAGACCGACTGGGCCTGGCAGGGCGCCCTGCTCGCCCGCGGCCCGCTCCCCCGCCTGACGCACGCCTACGCCCCCGACGCGCTGCTCCGCTACGTCCTCGGTCGCGGCTTCGCCCCCGGGTTCGACATCGACTCCGCCACACCGGATTTCGCCCAGCAACGCCGCGACTCCCGAGACATGTCCCCGCACGTGGTCCCCGCCGTGGCCATCGCCCGCCGCCGCGCCCTCCGCCAACGCCCCCTCGACCACCGGGTCCGAGACCTCGGCAAGCCCACCCTCGCCATCCACGGCAGCCGCGACCAGCTCTATGACCTCGCCCGCACTCGCACCCGATACCTCGCCGCCGGAGCGGAATTCGCGATCATCCCCACCTCCGGGCACTCACCGAACGTCGAGACCCCGGACGAATTGGCGTCCATCCTGCTCGAATACGCCGCCCGCACCGAACTGAGCACCATCCGAAGCGAGCAGCGGGCCCGGCCGTAGGTTCACGCGAACACTATTGCGAGACCGATGGTCGCGACCCAGGTAGCGCCGAGAAATTGCAGCACCCTGTCACGCAGGACGATGTCTTCGGGGGTCCCCGCGGTCCCGCTGTCGACGTCCACGGCGTACCGCAGGACCGCGAGGGTGATCGGGATCATCGATATCGCGAACCATTGCCCGGAATGACCGTCGCGTTCGAAGGCCCACAGCCCGTAGAACACGACGACGGCGGTCGCCGACATCGTCCAGACGAATCGCAGGTAGGTGCCGGTGTAGCTCTCCAGTGATTTGCGGATCTTGGCGCCGGTACGTTCGGCGAGCTGGAGTTCGGCATAACGCTTGCCCGCCACCATGAACAGGGACGCGAACGCCATCACCAGCAGGAACCACTGCGACAACGGGATACCGGTCGCCACACCGCCGGCGACCGCTCGGATGAGATAGGCCGAGGAGACGATGCCGATATCGAGCACCGCCTGATGTTTGAGACCGAAGCAGTAACCGAGCTGGATCACGAGATAGACCGCGATCACCACGGCGAGCGCCGGGACCGTGACCAGTGCCATCGCCAACGAAGAGCCGATCAGCACGACGGCGAGAACGTACGCCAGCGCGGGCGAGACCACGCCCGCCGCGATCGGACGAAACCGCTTGGTCGGATGTTGCCGATCCGCTTCCACATCGCGTGCGTCGTTGATCAGATAGATCGACGACGCCGCCAAGCAGAACACGATGAATGCGATACCGGCCTTGTACAGAACGTCGCGGTAGTCGTAATGCACGTGCCCGCCGAGCGTGGCCAGCGGTGCGGCGACCACCAGCACGTTCTTGATCCACTGCCGGGGCCGCATCGCCTGTACTGCACCGACCGCCGGATTGGTAGTGCCCGCTCGTTGATCCCGCGTCGTGTCGAGATTGTTCGTCATCTTCGGTGGCCCCCGCCTTCCCTACGCTCCTCAGCTCACCGGTCAGAAGACTAACCGCTGCCGAGGCCGGACGCCCCTCCATGGTCCGCATCGCTTGCGGCACAGGCGGTTCCGATGTTCCGGACCCCGGGACGGCGGTTCGCCGAGGCTGCCGACCTCGGCTAGCCCCAATTGGCGGCGAGGGTGAGGCAGAACGGGTGGCCGCTCGGATCGAGCAGCACCCGCCAGCTTTCGCCCGGTTGAAACTCCGGCACGGTGGCGCCCAAGTCGACCAGTTGCTTACTGGCCATCTCGAGGTCTTCGACCGCCAGATCCAGATGGAACTGCTTGGTTCCGTTCTCGTTCGGCCAGGTAGGCGGCTGATAGTCCGCTACGGTGCCGAATCCGAGCGCATGGTCGGGACCGGTCAGCATGGCGTACTCGTCCTGCAGGTGGGCAATCTTCCATCCGAGCGCGGCCGCCCAGAACTCCGCGTCTCGCCGCGCGTCGGCACTGTCCAGGGTGAGCATCTTCAGCGTCGCAACCGCCATGGGTTTTTCCTCTCCGCAACAACATTTGCTGTCCGCCCAGTCTGCAACTCCGACGCCGCCGACGATTGTAAGAACGCGACACCGACCGGCCCGGCTCACCGTCGACCTAAACCGCCATCGACTACTTTCGTCGGGTAGTCATCGAGACGGTTCGGGAGGTTTTCGTACGTGGAGGATTCGCAGACGACCATTGCCGGTTACCTGCGGGAGCGGCGGGAGGCGGCGCGGTTGACGCGGGCCGAGCTGGCGCAGAAGGCGAATGTCTCCGAGGCGTTGATCCAGAAGCTCGAACAGGGCACCCGGCCACCGACCTCCACCTCGCTCGGCGCGTTGTTCCGTGCCCTCGATGTCCCGGTGGCCTACCGCGAGTACGCGGCGACCGTCCTACAGCCCGAGCTGACCACGGTGACCGGCGGCGAATCCGGCCCCAGCCGCGGCGAACTGGCCTTCCTGGCCAGCTTCCCGCATCCGGCGTGCTATCAAACCGCGCCCGCCCAGGATCTGATCGCCGCCAATACCGCCTACCGGCAAGCGTTTCCGGGCCTGGTACCCGGCGTCAACATCATGGCGTGGATGCTGTTGGACCCGCGTGCCCGCCGGGTGGTGGAGGACTGGAACCGCGAGGCACACATCATGGTGCAAGCGTTCCGCCACATGGCCCCCGGCCTCACCGCACCGGACCGCATCGAGCAGATCACCCGCCAGTGCTCGCGATCACCTGACTGGAAACGCCTGTGGTCCACCGATATCGACCCCACCCTGATGGATTGGCGCCCGGTCCGCATCCGCCCCCTCGACGGCGGCGAGTGGCAGAGCATGCACGTCCAACTCCTGCGATGCGAACAACCACGCCGCGACTGGTACGTCTACTCGATGGTCCCCCTCGACACCGAGGAGCATCAGCAGACATAGTCCCGGTCTTCTACCGGTAGCAGCCGCAGCGGACGTCTCCCCCGCTACACCTCACGAATCGAAGTCCGCGATGGTCCCCTCAGACCCGACCGCGGACGAGATCGATCAACCGCCCGAGCACGTGATCGCCCGACGCGCGCAGTCCGTTGTGCTCGTACTCGTTGGTGATCCACGGCCGCAGCGTCGGGATCAACCGGGCGGTTTCCTCGGAAAACTTCCGCTCGACGTACATGTCGCCGGCGTAGATCGCGGCCGCGGCGGGGACCGTGCACTCGCGCAGCACGTCGGCGTCGTACAGCTGCGGCCACTCATGTGCCGCGAGGAGCTCGGCGGTCTGCTTCATCGGCCGGAGTCCGTGGAGGTCGTCGAAGAGCCAGGGGAACACGTGCTCTCCGGTGAACAGCGTCCGGTCCGTGCGGAACTCGTCCGGCAGCACGCGCTCGGCAGACCAACGGGTGGCGAATCCATCGGAGTAGGAGGACTCATGGATCACCGAATACAGCGGATTGCGTGCGGTGAACGGCAGCGAGTTGGCGACGTCGTGCGCGAAGGCAGTGGACTTCGGGTCACGTTCGAGCAGATAGTGCAGCGCCTCCTCACCGCCGCTGGCACCGAGGAGATTCCCGAGCTGCCGGAACAGCCGCGCGGTGAGCGGACTGCCGTCGGGCAGCACGACACCCCCGTCGTCGAGCATCGGCAGCAGCGCCTCCACCCGCCCGCGATCACCCGGGTACCGCTGGTAGTAGCGGCGATTGCGCTCGATCAGGTTGGCGAACGTGGCGGTGTAGACCTCATCGGGATGCCGTCCGACCGGCGGTAGCCCGCCGGTGAAGAACGCCTCGGCCAGGCCCTCGGGAGCGTGGGAAAGGTATGCGAGCGTGCAAAACCCGCCGAACGACTGCCCCAACACGCTCCACTTCTCGACACCCAGCTGCCGCCGCACGAACTCCGCGTCCCGGACGATCGCGTCAGCGCGGAAGTAAGTGAGGTACTCGGCCTGCTCAGCCGGAGTGCCGGACAACATGCCGACCGGCGTGGACCGTCCGGTACCGCGCTGATCAAGCATCAGCACCCGATACTCCCGCAACGCCCGCGACAACCAACTCGGCGCCCCAATCGACGGCCGCGGCGCCTCATGCCCCGGCCCGCCTTGAAGATAGAGAAGAAACGGCCGATCGAGCCCATCCGGATCAGCGACCTCCCGAGCGAAGACAGTGATCTTCGGACCGTCAGCGCGGGAATGGTCGAGGGGAACGGCGAACTCATGCTCGGTGAGCGAGAGTCCGGGGATGCGCACGCTGCTTGCCATACGCGCGATCCAACCAGAACGGCGGCGGAGGCGGAGGCGGCCATCAGAATAGGTCCAGAGACCCCACCCCATTCCGCCACATTTCGACCGATCGCACTGCTGTAGTCGGCACCGACATCGACAGATCACCGCGTTCGACAGGCCGAGATGATTTCGCCCGGTTGATCTTTGGCTGCCCGCGCTGCCCGGTCCAGTCAGCCCGCCTCGCGCCAATTCCGGACACTCACACCCGCTTGCGCATCACCAGAATGCACTCGGGTACAAGGCTTCTCGACGTTTGCATTCCAGAACGCGTCCTCGTCAAACATCCGGGTCTCGGCAAATCAGTGCCTTCGTCGGCAGGCGCCGCGGCCGCCCCAAACAGGGAGCGATCAGCGGCAGTTGCGGACGTTCGGTCGGCAGCTCGATGGTCCGAACCACCTGAGCAGGCAGACTATTCGAGTGACCTTTCGATTGCTGCCCAGCACCGGGCTTGTCCTCCCGGCGAACGCAGGCGTCCTGCGATTCGGCATGACCGAGCATTCGGCGCAGTGGACGGCGTCGACTCTGGCGGACATCCATGCCGGGTGGATGTGCGGAACACACTGGAACTTCTCCTTCACCCACCACGGCATTCTGGTCACCGCCTACTCCTGCACCGCGTGCGCCGAACAGACCTTGGGACACTTGATCATCGAGCGGCAGTACGGCCTGGACCGGGCCGCCGACGTTCCGGTCGCCTTCGGCGACTACGACCTCTTCGGCTACCCGATCCACGAACTAGCAGAGGCTCTCAGCCCGCCGGACCGCAAGCTCCTACTGCCCGCAGACGTCGACCTCCAAAGCACGCACTACCTGTCCGCCGTATACCTCGACACCTGCCAAGGAGAGCGCGCGGACGCCCGCAGGGCTCAGACCCACACTGCCAGTTAATCTTCCGACGTGCCACGCCGACCGGTACGCGGCAGATCATCCCCTCGCCGATGGGTTGGGTTGCCTGCCTGGCACCGAGCGGTCCGCGGCAATTGAGTGCGTTTGACATAACAAGGCTGACCGCGGCCTGAACCCCGCCTCACGGGATATGGAGACAAGAAGGTCCGGGGTTGAAGCCGATTGGCCACAACCCCGGACCACGTCACACCGCGCCCGCTCCGTTCTGGAAACGGATCACGACAACCTGCCGAAGGCTGCCGATGGCTTGCGCCACGTCAAGCAATCCAGCTGTGCCGCCTGTGCGGAGCACGACCACCGCAATCAGCGCGAGGTAGCAAACGAAGCAAACCGTTGCCAGCAGTGCCATCTCAACCATTGGTGACCTCCTTGCAGAGCTGAGGACCATCCTCACCCCTTCTGAGATCTGGTCTCTCTGCAAGTAAGCCGCGCTGCCTTCCAACGTAAGTCGCAGGGCTCAAGGTCACAAGATATTCGCCGTCATCGGGGCTTCGTACGCTTAGTTACGAACATGCGAACCAGCTCGGTGCCCTGGAACCGGCTGGTTAGAAACTGGTGTCAGGATCGGATCCCGGCCAGGATCAGGTCAATGCAGGATGTTGAGATGTCATGTGGCTGCGGCCAAGTGTGCCGATCGGGATGAAATTCGGATCTCAGCCAGCGCGCCGAAGGAACGGGCAAACCGCCCCGAACACTGCGAACTGGCCGCGGTTGACCGTGGGAGCGTGAAGGATCCTGAGGATGAATCAGCCGCCGCGACTGCGGTCGAATGCGCTCATGATCACCCTCGTCATCTGCGCGATCATTATCGTCGGCCTGCTCGTGGTGATCGCCATCATCCTCGCGGTAGGCCAGAACGACACCTCCGGACCGCGCCCCGCGCCGGCTCTGACCCCTGGCGCGGTCGAAACAAGCACGGACACTGCCCGACTCGACCAGGCCGCAGTGGAAGCGGGCGTTGTGAGGGTTCTCAACGACAGCTACGGGGTCAGCGACATTACCGATGTTCGATGCCCGTCATCGATGTTGGCGCAGGTGAACACCGTGTATGTGTGCACACTGAGAATCGGCGGCGAGAACAAGAAGGTCTCGGTCAAGGTGACCAGCGCCGACGGCACCTACGAGGTAGGGCGGCCCAGCTAGAGGATGGCATTCGTTGCGTCGGGCCGGTCGAAACGCGCGGGTTGCGGCAGGTGTGTGCGTTCGTCGATCGCCAATCTGGCGTGCGCCGTTGAAGATCGGGAGTACTCAGTGCGGAATTTTGTCCGCTTTCCCTCGCTGAGTACTCCCGACCTTGTCGCCGACTGGCCACCCGCAGGTATGTGGGTGAGCTTCAGGGAGATTCCTCGTAGCGGTGTCGGTCCATCGGTGTTACGCCTCGCCGGCTAGGGCAGGCGGCAGGTTACGGAGCGGGGGGACGGCTCGCCGGGCGTAGGTCGATTCGGGGTGGACGGTGACCACGTCGAGTTTTTGTACGAGGGAGGCGGGGACTTTCCCCTCCTCGAAATGGTTGAGTGAAGGCACGAAGACTGCTTCGGCGTCGAGGCGCGTCGCTTGGGCCTTTAGACGTGCCAGCGGTGGACGGCCCGAGGAGGGGTCGTAGAGGACCATGTCGGCGAAGTCGTAGCCGTATCGCTCTGCGAGCCTGCGTATCTCGGTCTCGTCCCATTGCTGGCCGACACCGGATATGTCGGTCCGGACGTAGCCGAGAGCCGTTCGCTTGTAACGCATTACCGCCCTACTGTCGTCGTGGCCGTCGATCGCGATGTGATCGTGGAATT
>NZ_JBSGBY010000381.1:0-8205 GCF_053601505.1 Nocardia sp. NPDC004722 | reverse complement strand
CGGAGAACTACTACGCGCGCTCGCGGCCCCGGTTCGCATCGCCATCGTGCTGCAGGACAGCGATGCGGCTACCGCGACCGAGCCGATCGCAGAAGCGCACACCGATTTGCCCGAGCATCTGCGGCGTGTGCACATGATCGGCATCGGCGGCGCGGGCATGTCGGGTATCGCCCGGATTCTGCTGTCGCGCGGCGGCATGGTGTCGGGGTCCGACGCCAAGGAGAGCCGTACCGTGCTGGCGTTGCGGGCGCGTGGCGCGCACGTGCGCATCGGGCACGACGCGGGCGCGCTGGATCTGCTGCCCGGCGGGCCCACCGCCGTAGTCACCACCTACGCGGCTATCCCCAAGACCAATCCCGAACTGGTGGAGGCACATCGGCGCGGGGTGCCCGTGCTGTTGCGCCCGGCCGTGCTGGCCTCGCTGATGGAGGGCCACAAGACCCTGCTCGTGTCGGGCACGCACGGCAAGACCTCGACCACCTCCATGCTGGTGGTGGCGTTGCAGCACTGCGGATTCGACCCGTCCTTCGCCGTCGGCGGCGAGCTCAACGAGGCGGGCACCAACGCCCACCACGGCACCGGCGGCATCTTCGTGGCCGAGGCCGACGAGAGCGACGGGTCGCTGCTGCAGTACGCGCCGGACGTCGCGGTGGTCACCAATATCGAATCCGACCACCTGGATTACTTCGGTACCGACGAGGCGTATGTCCAGGTCTTCGACGACTTCGTGGACCGGCTCGAAAAGGGCGGCCGCTTGGTGGTGTGCCTGGACGATCCGGGTTCGCTGGGCTTGGCGCGGCGGTCGGTCGAGAAGCTGGCCGACGACCCGCGCGGCATCCAGGTGATCGGTTACGGCTCCGGCGATTTCACCGAGACCGGGGTGCCGGTCGGCGCGCAACTGCTGTCGTTCGAACCGCGTGACGTCGGCGGTGTCGCGGTCTTCCAACTCTCCGACGAGCCCGCCCCGCGCACCCTGCGCCTGTCGGTGCCCGGCCGCCACATGGCCCTCAACGCGCTCGGCGCGCTGCTGGCCGCGCGCGCCACCGGGGCCGATATGGGCGAGATCATCCAGGGGCTGGAGGGTTTCGGCGGCGTGCACCGCCGCTTCCAGCTCACCGGACGCGAGAACGGCGTGCGCGTCTTCGACGACTACGCCCACCATCCGACCGAGGTGCGCGCGGTGCTGTCGGCCGCCGCCGAACTGGTCGCCCAGGAGGCCCGCGACGGCGCGCGTTCGCGGCCGGGCCGGGTGATCGTGGTCTTCCAGCCCCACTTGTACAGTCGCACCGCCACTTTCGCGACCGAGTTCGGCGACGCCCTGTCGCTGGCCGACGAGGTCGTGGTGCTCGACGTGTACGGTGCGCGCGAGGAGCCGCTGCCCGGCGTGAACGGTGCGCTGGTGGCCGGCGCGGTCACCAAACCCGTGCACTACCAGCCGGATATGTCGCGCGTCGGCAAGCAGGTGGGTGCGCTGGCCCGGCCCGGCGACGTGGTGATCACCATGGGCGCGGGCGATGTGACCATGCTCGGCAGCCAGATCCTCGACGGCCTGCGCGCCCGACCCAGCCACGGGCGGTGAGCACGCATGAGCTCGGGTGGGGGAGTGGACGGTCCGGCGACGCCGGAGCCGGACGAGGACGACTGGGACGACGGGGATCCGGCGGAGTCCGCCGCGGCTGAGTCCGATTCGGCTGAGCCCGAAGACATCGTCGAGACCTCCGCGGCCCGGCGGGCCCGGCTGCGCCGCGGCCGCGCGCCGCGCGAATCGCGGCTGCGTGATGCCTGGCGGTCGCGCGGGATCCGGTTCGGGGTGCCAGCCGGTGTGCTGGTGCTGGTCGCATTGGGACTGGTCGCGTGGTTCACCCCGCTGCTGGCCGTCCGCACGGTCCGTATCGAGGGTCTGACCGCCATTCCGGAACAACAGGTTCAGGAAGCGCTGCAGATGCCCGAGGGTCGATCGATGCTGCGGCTGGACACCGACGCGCTGGCCGAGCGGGTATCGCGACTACCCAAGGTCCGTTCGGCGCGCGTGCAGCGCGAATTCCCGTCCACCGTCCAGGTGACCGTGGTCGAACGCACCCCGGTGCTGTATTTCGACAGCCCGGAAGGGACACACCTGCTCGATTGCGACAGCGTGGAATTCGCCATCGAGCCGCCGGGACCCGGAGTGCCCAAACTCATTACCGACCATCCGGGCGGTTCGGATCCGGTGACCAAGGCCGCGGTCGCGGTCATGGCCGCCATGCCCGTGGCATTGCGTGATCAGGTGGGCGTGGGAGCGGTTGTGGCCCGCTCGGTTTCGGATATTGCCCTGGAGTTGCGTGACGGGCGTACCGTGCTCTGGGGAGGGACGGTGGACTCGGCGCGCAAGGCGGCGGTCGTCGGACCCCTGCTTTCCCAGCCGGGCAAGGTATTCGATGTTTCGAGTCCGAATCTGGTCACGGTAAAGTGAGCGATACCCATTGGGCCGCCGAAATTTTCGGTGGTTTGCCGGAAGGGCACCATCGGTTCCGATCCAGGACCGGAGGGCAACCGTCCACGATACGATGCTCGGGTGGGTCGGACGAGGCGAATCACACAAGATTCTGACACTCGTTTCGGCGCGCCTGCGCAAGTAACGCGGTGGCTGCGAATACCGTTCCGCACCAGTCGGATACTTGACATAACGCTGAAGCTGTGGTTGAGGGTTTATCGGACCGAGACCAAAGCGCCGGGGTTTTGCCAGTAGCCGAAGACGACAAGCTGTTTCAGATCGAAGGAAGGCGAGAGCCCATGACGCCCCCGCACAACTACCTTGCTGTGATCAAGGTCGTCGGTATCGGCGGCGGCGGCGTGAATGCCGTCAACCGGATGATCGAACAGGGACTCAAGGGAGTCGAGTTCATCGCCGTCAACACCGACGCGCAGGCGTTGTTGATGTCCGATGCCGACGTGAAACTCGATGTCGGCCGTGAACTCACCCGCGGCCTCGGCGCCGGCGCCGACCCGGAGGTCGGCCGCAAGGCCGCCGAGGACCACAAGGACGAGATCGAGGAAGTCCTCAAGGGCGCCGACATGGTCTTCGTGACCGCGGGCGAGGGCGGCGGCACCGGCACCGGCGGCGCGCCCGTCGTGGCCTCGATCGCCCGCAAGCTCGGCGCGCTCACCATCGGTGTTGTCACGCGGCCGTTCTCGTTCGAGGGCAAGCGCCGCAGCAACCAGGCCGAGGCGGGCATCCAGGCCCTGCGCGAGTCCTGCGACACCCTCATCGTCATCCCCAACGACCGGCTGCTGCAGCTCGGCGACGCGGCCGTCTCGCTGATGGACGCCTTCCGCTCCGCGGATGAGGTGCTGCTCAACGGTGTTCAGGGCATCACGGACCTGATCACCACCCCGGGTCTGATCAACGTCGACTTCGCGGACGTCAAGTCCGTCATGTCCGGCGCGGGCTCGGCCTTGATGGGCATCGGTTCCGCACGCGGCGAGGGCCGTTCGGTGAAGGCGGCCGAGGCGGCGATCAATTCGCCGCTGCTGGAAGCCTCCATGGACGGCGCGCACGGCGTGCTGCTCTCGATCGCGGGCGGGTCGGATCTCGGCCTGTTCGAGATCAACGAGGCCGCCTCGCTGGTGCAGGAGGCGGCGCACATCGAGGCGAACATCATCTTCGGTACGGTCATCGACGATTCGCTCGGCGACGAGGTCCGGGTCACGGTGATCGCGGCCGGATTCGACGGCAGCGGCCCGGCCCGGCGCATCGAACCCGCGGTCAGCCGGTTCACCAGCGGCAGCGGCACCGCGACGGCCTCGGCCGGATCGGTAAGCCGCACCGGCGATTACGCCCCGGCCCGCGCCGCCGAGCCCGCCCGCGCCCCCGAACCGGCCCCGGCTCCGGTCACCCAGGCCCCGCCGGTGGCCGAGCGCGGCCCCGCGCCTTCCTACAGCCCGCCGCGTCCGACCACGGTCGACCCGACCATCGGCAGCAACTCCCGCAACCACATCCAGCCCCCGGACGCCGATGACGACGACGTCGACGTCCCGTCCTTCATGCGGCGATAAGTCCAAGCGCCCGTAAGGGATTCATCTCACACCGCGCCCGCTCCGCACATGGAGCGGGCGCGGTGGCGTTCCGGCGGTGGTGTGTTTCGGGTAGCCCGCCGATGGCTACTACCCTCGATGTCATGACTTCCGCTGCACCGCTGTTCCGAACCCGGCGAGTGACCACCACCCGCGCGGGCGGATTCTCGCAGGCTCCCTACGACTCGTTCAATCTGGGCGACCATGTCGGGGATGATCCGGAGGCGGTGCGGCGCAATCGGGTTCGGCTGGCGGAGAGTCTCGGGCTGGCGCCGGATCATCTGGTGTGGATGGAACAGATCCACGGACGCAACGTGGAGATCGTGGACGGTCCGCGCGCCGAGCCGGTGCCTGCCACGGATGCGCTGGTGACCACCCGGCGGGATCTGGCGCTGGTGGTGCTGAGCGCGGACTGCGTGCCGATCCTGTTGTCGGATGACGAGGCGGGCGTGATCGCGGCCGTGCACGCCGGGCGGATCGGGGCCAGGATCGGGATCGTGCCGAAGGTGTTGGAGGCCATGGTGTCGGTGGGCGCGCGGCCCGAGCGCATCGGCGCGTTCCTCGGCCCGGCGGCCAGCGGTCGCCAGTACGAGGTGCCCGCCGCCATGCGCGCCGATGTCGAGGCGCATCTGCCGGGCAGCGCGACCACCACCGCGAAAGGCACGCCCGGTCTGGATCTGCGCGCGGGCATCCGTCGCCAGCTGGAGGCGGCCGGGGTGAGCGGCGTGGCCGTGGATCCGCGATGCACCATCGAGGACAAGACCCTGTTCTCACACCGGCGCGGCGCGCCGACGGGGCGACTCGCCGGTGTGATTTGGATGTCATCCGAGGGAGTTTCAGAATGACCGAAAGTTTTACGGCCGCAGCGGGATCCGATGCGACGGGCGTCACGTCCGCCACCGGCCGCGCCGATGAGCTGGAGAGCTCCCTCGCAGCGCTCATCGAGCGAATCGCCGCAGCGTGCCGCGCCGCGGGCCGCGATCCGGGGGAGGTGCGGCTGCTGCCGGTCACCAAGTTCTTCCCCGCCTCGGATATCGAGATCCTCTATCACCTCGGCCGCCGCGAGTTCGGTGAGTCCCGCGAGCAGGAGGCCGCCGACAAGGTGGCGCAGCTGGGACACCTGTCCCAGATACGCTGGGAATTCATCGGGCGGCTGCAGCGCAACAAGGCGAAATCCGTTGCACGCTGGGCCGATACCGTCTACTCGGTGGACAGCGACCGGCTCGCGAGCGCCCTCGAGGCGGGCGCGAAGGCGGCCCTGGACGACGGCACCCGCAGCACCCCCTTGCGCGTCCTGTTGCAGGTGTCCCTGGACGCCGATCCCGCGCGCGGCGGTGTCCGCGACGCCGCGCTGCACGCGCTCGCCGATCAGGTGGCCGCCTCGGAATCACTGCAGCTCGCGGGCCTGATGGCGATCCCGCCGCTGGATGTCGACCCCGATGTCGCCTTCGAGCAACTTGCCCGCATCCACGCCGCATTAACGACCGACCACCCCGCTGCGATCGAACTGTCGGCGGGCATGTCCGGCGACTTGGAGTCGGCGGTCCGCCACGGCAGCACCTGCGTGCGTGTCGGTACTGCCCTGATGGGCGCGCGACCGATAACCTCGGCGTAGCAAAGAAACCTCACCAGTCACATTTGAAACATATGCTTGGTGGCTAACGAGGTCTGAGCAGGACAACACCCCAGGCCAACCGGGGCCGAAGGAAGGTCGACCAGATGAGCACGCTGCATAAGTTCAAGGCGTACTTCGGGATGGTTCCGCTCGAGGATTACGAAGACGATTACGTCGACGACCGCGGAGCCACCCGGAGCGCCGATGAGCGTGGGCAGCGTCGTCCTCGGCCCTATGCCGAACGCGAGCGTGAATACGACCGATACGGCGAGGACCGCTACGACGACGAGCCCGCGTACGAGCCGTCGTACAAGGCCCCTTACAAGCCGGCCTACAGCGCGGCCTCGCGCCGTGACGACTACGCCGACGACGCCCGCGAGCGCGATCACCGCGACCGCTACGACGCCGACGACCGTTACGAGCCGACCCGTCGTCCGACCCGCATCGACACCGCCCCGTCCAGCCGCACCCGGTCCGTGGGCGGCGGTGCGCCCATGGTGCGCGGCAGCACCCGCGGCGCGCTCGCGATGGACACCGACGCGGAGCGTCGCATTGAGGATCTGCGGGAGCAGGAGCGCCGTATCGAGGCGGCCCGCCGTCCCCAGATCTTCGAGGACGGAGGCACCTTGTCCAAGATCACGACGCTGCGCCCGCGCACCTACGCGGAGGCGGCCATCATCGGTGAGCGCTTCCGTGACGGCACCCCGGTGATCATGGATCTGGTCGAGATGAGCAACTCCGACGCCCGTCGCCTGGTGGACTTCGCCGCGGGTCTGGCCTTCGCCCTGCGTGGTTCGTTCGACAAGGTGGCCACCAAGGTGTTCCTGCTGTCGCCCGCCGACGTGGACGTCTCCGCCGAGGAACGCCGCCGCATCGCCGAGAACGGCTTCTACAACCAGAAGTAAGAGCCCACTCTCGGGACTCTCAGGGGCGGGGAACCCCTGATGGACACCCGAGAGTAGGGTCGGACCAAAAGTAAACCAAGGCAACGAGTTCCGTTGCGTATACGGGGGTTGCGACTTTGTCGCGGGGGAATGTTGGGGGAGTCTTGCGCCCGAGTTGTCGGGTATCTGAGTGTCACGATCTGTGGTGGTGCCGTCCCGACCCGCTTGTGGGCAGCGGTGATACGGCAGCGGCCCAGCTGTGACCGGCGCGATCAGTGTTTCTATTTTGCTGATCATGAGATCTGAGGCAGAGTGGTGCGGTGGCCGTGTTCCCGGTGTTGAACCTACTGCTGTTCCTCTTCTGGCTGCTGCTGATCAGCCGGGTCATCGTCGAGTTCATCCGCAGCTTTGCGCGAGACTGGCGGCCGACTGGCTTCGTGGTGATCATCCTGGAGATGATCTTCACGGTCACCGACCCCCCGGTGAAACTTCTGAGGCGTTTGATACCCCCAGTGAATCTTGGGGGAATTCGGCTCGATCTGTCCATTATGGTCCTGCTTTTCATCGTCTTCATCTTGATGACGATCACGGGCCAGGCAGGGCAGTCGATAGCTCAGGTGTGACAGAATGGGCCGAAAGAATGCTTGCCCAGATCTACCGCTAGATCTCCATACGAAGCGTGAAGGGATCGTTCCATGCCGCTGACCCCCGCCGATGTGCATAACGTCGCGTTCAGCAAACCGCCGATCGGGAAGCGCGGATACAACGAGGACGAAGTTGACGCCTTCCTCGACCTGGTCGAGCAGGAGCTCTCACGCCTCATCGAGGAGAATGCTGATCTTCGCCAGCGCGTTGCCGAGCTGGACGCGGAACTGGCTGACGCCAAGAAGAATCGGGGCCCCGCGGTCCAGACCGTGAAGCAGCCGATCGCGCCGGAGCCCATCAAGGCCGCCCCGGTCGCGCCGCCTGCTCCGATGCCCGCGCCGGTCCCCGTCGCCCCCATCAAGCAGGAAGCGCCCTCCGCGGACGCCAATCTGCAGGCCGCCAAGGTGCTTTCGCTGGCCCAGGAGATGGCCGACCGCCTCACCTCCGACGCCAAGACCGAGGCCGAGCAACTGCTGGCCAACGCCAGAGCGAACTCGGAGCGACTGGTCAGCGACGCACGGACCCGCTCCGAGGCCATGATCGCCGACGCCCGCCAGAAGGCCGAGGCCATGCTGTCCGACGCGCAGACCCGCTCGGATTCGCAGCTGCGCCAGGCCAAGGAGAAGGCCGACGCTCTGCAGGCCGACGCCGAGCGCAAGCACACCGAGATCATGGCCACCATCACGCAACAGCGCAGCGTGCTGGAGAGCCGCATCGAGCAGCTCAAGACCTTCGAGCGCGAATACCGTGTGCGCCTGAAGTCCTACCTGGAATCGCAGCTGGAGGAGCTGGAGAACCGTGGTTCGGCGGTCCCGGTCGACGGCGGCGAATTCGGTCAGGACGCGTCCGGCAACGGCGCACTTCTCAAGGGCAGCAAGTAAAGTCGTAACTACGGCCTGCGATGCCGCCAGGTCCCGGGCGTTTGCCCGGGGAATGCGGTGTCGTCGCCAACCTTTCGAGTCCTCCGGTGGCTGCCGCCATCGAAGCCCAACGAGGGGGAGGTGCACT
>NZ_JBSGBY010000380.1:0-8224 GCF_053601505.1 Nocardia sp. NPDC004722 | reverse complement strand
ACCGCGTGCAGGCGTGGCACGGCCTGGAACGCCTGCGCGCCGATCAGCAGGCCGATGTAGAGCAGGATAGGCACGATCGCCGGAACCGGCAGCAGCGCGGCCTCGCCGTGCTGGTTGAAGTAGTAGCTGCGCGCGGTCGAGCATTCGCCGCCGTAGAACACCGAGGAGCCCAGCTTGTCGGTGACGCGGTCGAGGAAGCGGGTATTGGCCTGCTCGGTCACCTCGAAGACCTGCTCGCCGCGGCGGAACATCTCACCGAACAGGCGCGCCATGTGCTTCATCTGCGCCTCGATGGTGGTGAAGTAGGACAGGCCGCTGTAGGAGTAGGGGCTGTTGAGGCTGACGAAGTTGGGGAACTTCGGCACGCTGATGCCCTCGTAGGCCTGGAAGCGGTTGTCGCGCCAGAACTTTCCGAGGTTGACCCCGTCGCGGCCGATGATCTCGATGGCCGGGAAGTTGACGTCCCACAGGTTGAATCCGGTGGCCAGGATCAGGGTGTCGATCTCGGTCTTGTGGCCGTCGGCGGTGACGATGCCGTCGGGCACCACGTGATCGATGGAGTTGGTCTCCAGGCGCACGTGCGGCTCGTTGAAGGTGGTGAAGTAGGTGTTGGAGAAGGTGGGGCGCTTGCAGCCGAAATCGTAGTTCGGCGTCAGCTTCGCGCGGGTCTCCTTGTCGCGCACCGAGTTCCGCAGGTGCGCCTTGGCCAGCACGGCGGCGGCCTTGTTCAGCGGCTTGGCCTGCTTGAAGTGCAGCACGCCGACGACCATGAGCGCCTCCAGCATGGAGGTGTTCACCATGCGAGCGGCCTTCTGCGTCAACGGGACTCGCGCGAAGAGGCTCTGCACGGAGCGCGGGATGGCGGTGTCGAACTTGGGCACCACCCAGATCGGGGTGCGCTGGAAGACGGTGAGCGCGGACGCCTTCTTGGCGACCTCGGGGATGAGCTGCACGGCGGTCGCGCCGGTGCCGATGATGGCGGCTTTCTTACCGGTGAGGTCGTAGTCGTTGTCCCACGCGGTGGTGTGGATGATCTTGCCAGCGAAGGTGTCGATGCCCGGGAACGGCGGGGTGTAAGGCTGCGAGAGGAACCCGGTGGCGGTCATCAGGTAGCGCGCGGTCAGGGATTCGCCACCCTCGATGGCGACCACCCACTGCTGCTGTTCCTCGTCCCAGCGCGCGCCGCCGACGACGGTGTTGAAACGCATGCGCCGACGCAGGTCGTACTTGTCGGCGACGTGCTCGGCGTACTTCTTGAGCTCGGCGCCCGGCGCGAACAGGCGCGACCAGTGCGGGTTGGGCTCGAAGGAGTACGAGTAGGTGACCGAGGCGATGTCGACCGCCAGGCCCGGGTAGTGGTTCACATGCCAGGTGCCGCCCAGGTCGTCCTCGCGTTCGAGGATGACGAAATTGCTCAGGCCGAGCCGATCCAGCTCGATGCCCGCGCCCATTCCGCCGAAACCGGCACCGACCACGATGGCGTCGTACTGAGGTGCCACGCCGAACCTCCTGCAGAAGTGTTGTTCAACTCAACTGATGCACATGTCACGGAATGACATCTCATTCCGTTTGTGATCACCGTATCATCGGGCCTGTGACGAAGCCATCCTCGAGAATCGAACGGCGCAAGGCCGAACTCCGCCAGGAGATCATCGACACCGCGTTCGGGTGTTTCGCCGAGAAGGGCTATCACGCCACCGGCATCGCGGACATCGCCGGCGTGCTGGGCATCGGGCACGGGACGTTCTACCGGTACTTCGAGAACAAGCGCGACATCATCGATCACGTCATCGACGATCTGGCGGCGCGGATCATCGACTCGCTGGGGACCGACAACGCGCCGGACGCCGCGGACAGTCTGGAGGAGTACCGGGCGCAGGTGGATCGCATCGGCGACGCGTTGAATCGGATCTTCCTCGAGGATCAGCGGGTCGCGCAGTTGCTGCTGTTCCAGGCGACCGGGATCGACAGTGAGCTGACCATGCGGCTCTACGGGCTGCTGGACACCGCGGACTCGCTGACGGCCGGGTATCTCGAGCACGGGGTCGAACGGGGTTATCTGCGTGCTGATCTCGATACCGTCAATACGGCGCGGGCGGTGACGGGCATGCTGCTGGCGGCCATCGTGCACGGCATCCGGACGCCGGACGCGAAGGCGGTGGACGACCTCAGCCATGCCATCCGGCATCTGCTGATCGACGGGGTGCGCAAGCACTGAACCGACTCGTTTGTCCGTTGCGGCCGGATCCGCAAGGGGCGGAAGTAATTCGGACATGAAGTCATTGGCACAATGGCGCGAGTGACCCCCGACGACGTCCGCCGCACCCGATTCGGCCCCGCGCCGTCCGGGCATCACGGCTACCACCCGGCCCAGGTGGACGCCTTCCGCGCGCGCATCGCCGACACCATGCTCGGCCGCGACCATCTCGGCATCGCCGAGATCCGGCTGGTGGAATTCGACGCTCCCCCGCCGGGCGCGCGCGGCTACGACATCGAGCAGGTCGACGATTTTCTCGACCACGTGTGCGTCGTCCTCGAGGAACTACGCCGGGGGCGCGGACGCATCCCCGCCCGCCGCACCCACGACCCGTTGACCCACGACGACGTCCTGCGTATCCATTTCTCCGCGCCCCCGTTCGGTTTTCCCGGCTATCTCGCCGATGAGGTGGGCGAATTCCTCGACCGCCTCGCCGCCACCCTGGCCCACCACGGGCCCAATGGCCTCACCGCACAAGACATCCGCGACATCCGATTCCACGTGGCCGCCCCCGGCGAACCCGCCTACCACCGCGACGAGGTGGACGCCTTCCTCGACCTGGTGGTGCACCAGCTCGAGCATTCCGAGGTCTCCCGTCACTGACGAATTCGGTCGTAGTCCGGGAATCGTTGCCGCAGCGCGTGATCGAAGGCTTTCGCCCGGTCGTGGGAGTCGTGGCGATCGAAACCGAAGCGGCGTAAGCCCACTCGGCGGTACGGGCGTAGGTACCAGGCCGTGAGGTCGGAGGCGGCGTCGAGGTGATCGTGCAGCAGTGCCCACACCACGGTGCCGCGGACTCTGCTCGCCGAGACGCGTCGGTAGTCGTCGAGTTTTCGCGCGGCGGCGAGGAAGGCGCCCGGATCGGCCGTGGTGGCGAAGAATTCGGCCAGCGGGCCGGTCACGAAGTGCAGGAAGGAATCGTCGGCGGGCTGGTCGAAACGCAGGCGGTCGATCTCGCCGAAAGAGAGGGTGTCCCAACCGTTGTCGTCCATGGCGGCCGCGGCGGGCAGTGCGTGCAGCACGGCAGCGCCGGACGGGGACACAATCGCGCCGTATCCGTCGATCTGGAGGCCGCCGTCTTCGATCCGGGTCAGTTCGGCCGTGACCGCCAGCTCCACGCCGGAGATCGAGGCCGGTGCCGTGAACGACAGGCGGACGGTGTCGGAGGGGTCGGCACGCGTGAAGCCGCGTTCGGCCATGATGTCGGTGAGCCAGGTGGTGTACTCCGCCAGCCGGTCGGCCGTCTGCGGCGGCTGGAGAATCTCGAAAGGTTCCCGTTCTCCGGAGTTGAGCCCCATGCGATAGCTGTAGCCGACCAGCGTCTCCGCCAAGTAGATCGGCAGATCCACCGCCTGGTGATCATCCGGATCCGATCGCAGCCGTTCCCGCAATGCCCCCGCCCCGGCCGGTACATCCCCCCTCACCAGTAAGCCGCCGGTGGCGGGATCAACCTCCACCGACCACACCCGCCGCCCATCCGCCCACCCTTCGATCCCGCTGTACCCCAGCCCCTCCACGACACCGAACTTGATCACCTCACACCCAGCCGACCAATCCCGCAGATCCAGCCTCTCCTCGAGCTGATCACCGCGGTCGTCGACCACCAGATACCAACCGTCGCGGGTATGCGCCCCCGAGAACGGCATTCGCGCATACCCGGCCCGCTCCCCCGTCCCCTGCAATCCGAGATCGCGATGAACCACCGCGGAGTCCTTGCCCCGCACCGCGATCCAACTGACCGATGCCCCCATTTCCCCACCTCCCCGCTTCGATACAACCAACCGTATCCGCGAGGTACGACAACTTCCTTGCGCCGAGCCCGGGCCGTGCCACGTAAGAACCAACGGGGCGACCGCGATAACAGTTGCTCTGCGGCGGTCAACTCCTCGGTCAACTCCGCGATTCGCTCACGCAGCCGCGCCACCGTCTGAAGGAGAAAGCTCAGGCCGACAACGATACCGTGAGCTCGCTCCCGGCTATGTCGTCATCGCCGACACCGACGCCAACTTCCAAGGCGACAGTAAGGAATTCACCGCCGACACGCCCTATGTCGGGGACGCGTTCAACGACAAGATCTCCTCGGTGAAGGTGCGGGCCGCCAGTGCTGACGAGGGGCAGTCACCCTACTTCTCCGGGGAGAACGGCGACGACTGGTTCTATTTCGAGGACTCCTCATCCGGATAGAGAGCCAGAGCAACGGCGGCGGCTGGGCTTCGGATCCGGCCGCCCGCCCATGGAAGCACAGAGCGAGCAGACCGTCGCGCAGACGTGCGTGGGGTCAGCGGCTGGCGTGAAGCCAGGTGGTCCAGGCGGCGGTGAGCTGTTGGGAGTATGGCAGTGGCTGGATGTATTCGGCGCCGGTGGAGGGCTGATTCCCGACGTCCTTGAGCACGTGGTCGGTTGTGGTGAGGTGTACCTGTTGCAAAGTTGTCTGCTTCAATGCCTCGTCGAGCTTCGCGACGTCGTCGCAGCTGATGTTGATGTCCTTGTCCGAGCAGCTGGTGAACACTCGTAGCGGTGCGTGCAGTGTCGCCGCCAGTGCTGCCGGGTCGAGAAGATCTTCGCTTGCAAGGATTTTCGCGTTGGCGGGGACGAGTCCGTCCTGCTGCAGCAGCATCGGCACATCGTCAGGCACCGTGCCGTTCATGCGCAGCTGCGTGACGACTGCGGCGAGGGAGGCGCGTAGGGACGCCACGTCGTTGGGCGAAAGCCCGCCCCTGTTTTCGGATTGCGCGATCTGCGCGTCGATCTGCCGCGACAGGATATCCAGGATTCGACCGGTGGCCGACTCGAGCAAGCTCAATGAGGTCACGGCGGGAATCTGCCCGCCCTTACCGTTGGCCACAGCCAACGCGATCAGCCCACCTTCGCTGTGCCCGACGATGCCTATAGCGGCCCGATCGATACCAGGCTGGGCGGCAAGGTAATTCGTCGCATCAGCCGCCTCCCGGACAAATTCATCGAATCCCAGGCTGGTTGGCTGCAGGCTTCCCAACCCGGTCTGCCCGGTCCCGACCTTGTCGTAGCGCAAGCTTGCGATTCCATTGCGTGCCAGCACGTCCGCGAGAAAACGCAGGGTCCCGACCGGCCCGTTCAACACTTTGCTGTCGCCATTGCGATCGGTGGGGCCGCTACCCGCGATGAGCAGCATCGCGGGCACGGCACCGGTGACGCCGTCGGGCATCCGCAGGCTGCCGTGCACGATCAACTGGCCACTGGTGAAACTGATTTCACGATCCGCCCCCGGCGATGATGCCTCTACCGACGCCGACGGGTGTTGCGAAGCCGTTGAGCCGCTTCCGCAGCCGGCGAGTAGGACGGTCAGCACCGCGACGAGACCGATCGCAATTCTCATGTTCCCCCTCCGAACACCATGATCATACTTGGCGCGGTCCGGTCGTTTTCGAGCCGATTGTCAGTGGTTGGCGTGTGCGGTCCCACGCGCGGCGCGTTCGGTTCCTGGGGCGTTGGCTGTGCGCTCGTAGATTCGGGGGTGGAGCGCTCACTCGATGTTCGGGCTCAGGTTTTGGAGGAGATGGCTGTGGCTACATTTGTGCTGGTTCCTGGTGCGCGCCATGGGGGTTGGTGGTTCGAGCCGTTGGCTCGGCAGTTGCGGGAACGGGGCCATGAGGCGTATGCGGTGACCTTGACCGGGATTGGGGAAAGAGCGCATCTGGCCGGTGGCGGGGTGAACCTTGATACCCATATCGCCGATGTGGTCGGTGTGCTCGAGGGCAACGATCTGGATGATGTCGTGCTGGTCGGCCATAGTTCGGGTGGCATGTCGGTCACCGGTGCGGCTGATGCTGTCCCGCAACGGATTCGGGCGCTGGTGTATCTGGATGCCTTCGTTCCGCGCGATGGCGACTCCGTGTGGAGTTTGAGTCCGCAGGTGTGGCGAGACCGCTATCTCGCCGATGTCGGTGGCGACGGCTACTCGATGGGGCTATCGGGATTTCCCACCGATGCCCGGGTCACCGCGCAGCCGCTGGCGTCGATGCTGCAGAGCATCCGGCTCACGGGTGCCGCCGAGAAGATCGCTCGCAAGCACTACCTGTTCATGACCGAATACGCCGAGACTCCGTTCACACAGTTCTACGATCGACTGCGGCTGGATCCGTCGTGGACGGTTCACACGCGTCCGTTCGGTCACAACGTGATGGCCGAGATACCCGAGGAGGTTTTGAAGCTCGTCCTGCATGCCGCCGAGTGAACCGGGCGTACGGATCTGTTCAGTGGGCAGGGGATCGAATCGGCTTGTTAGCCAGTTATTTACAGTGCGTGTTGCTCTGATCATGGTTTCGTGTCGGGTGATTCGAAACTATGATCGAGGGTATGGGTGATATTGCAGATGAGATCGCTACCGCTGGAGCAGTGGTCGCTCATCTGCGTGCTGTGCACCAGCAGATAGCTGCACTTCAGGCTGAAGAGATTGCGTTGATGACCAGCCTCTACCACTTGCGCCGCGCCCAGCAGCTTGATTGCGGGGTCAGCAACCTCAACGCGGGTGAGGATACCGCCACTGAAATCGGTGTGGCGCTGAAGGTTTCGCAGGGGACTGCCGACGGGCTCATCGGGTTGGGCCTGGATCTGGAGAACCGCTGCCCGGCTACGCGGGAAGCGTTCGCGGCGGGGCGCATCGATCTGGCGCAGACCCGTGCGATCACCAAGTCTCTCAGCAACGCTTCCGAGGAACTGCTCGCCGAGTTGGAGCCCGCGATGGCCGCGTACGCGGAGAAGGCTGATCCGCAACGTATTCGCCGTACCGCGCGACGGCGTCTGCTCGAGGCGGATCCGGCCGGTCAGGCTGCCCGTCGCAAGGCGGCCGAGGCCGACCGCTACGTTTCGATCACCGCACACGACGACGGCACGGCCCTGCTCGACGGTGTCTTGCCCGCTGCCGGAGGCCAGACCCTCTACGAACGGCTGCGCGAGATGGCTTCGACACAGTGCTGCGGAAAGGACCCGCGCACCGTCGCGCAGCGCCGCGCCGACGCCCTGGTGGCTCTCGCCGACGGCACCGGTCGCCTGATCTGCCGGTGCGGGCTGGAGGATTGCCCCCGCGCGGTGGTCGGTGAGACCCCGGTCGCCCGTAAAGCGCTTGTGCAGGTCGGTGTTTCAGCGGAAACGCTGGCCGGTTTGCAGGACAACCCGGCACTGTTGGCGGGGCTGGGGGCCATCGATCCCGATCTGGCGCGTCAGGTTGCCCGCCACGCCCGTTTCGAGGTCATCACCGACACCACGGCCGTGTCTCCCACCGGCGCAGGCCAAGCCAGCAGCGCACGCCAAACCACCAGCGCTCACACCGAATTGCGCTACCGGCCCGGTGCTCGCACCGCGCGCCAGGCCCGCGCGATCGACGGGATCTGCCGCGCGCCCGGCTGCCAGATCCCGGCCGCTGCCAGCGATCTCGACCACCAAGATCGCTTCGACCACAGCGACCCGCAAGCCGGGGGCCACACCACCGAAGACAACCTCGGGGCGCGCTGCCGTCGACACCACCGCCTCAAGACACTCGCCGACAATCACGCCAACGGCTGGACCGTCCGCCACCACCCCGGGCGCGTGGTCGAATGGTGCACGCCCACCGGGGAATCGGTCACGACCGAACCCGAAGGCAGCCTCTATCTTTTTCCGAGCACCGTTGTGCCTCCGGTCACCGCGGCCGGTGTCCCGGATGCGGAGCCGACCGGGTCAGTCTTCGATCCCGGGGTCGCGGTCAACATCATGACCGAGTTGGTGCAGGTTTACACCACCCCGGAGCAGCGCCGCCAGCATGCACGCGCCCGCGCTTCGCGACGGGCTGGGATCAACATGTGATTCGGTAGCCCGAGGCCAGGTAACTCGGGGGGAAGACTACTCGCGTGATTGGGCTGCAACGGGATTGCGTCGAGGTGGCATGTACCGGAAGTGTGGTTGCGTCGCCTGCCCTACCGGACTTTCGCTGACGCGACTTGGGAGCCGTGA
>NZ_JBSGBY010000379.1:0-8246 GCF_053601505.1 Nocardia sp. NPDC004722 | reverse complement strand
AACAAGGAGTTCCGTTTTGCCCGACCTCACCGAGGAGCGTTCCGTGTCAGAAGCCGCCAACGCGGTATCCCCGGACATGGAGCGCGAGCAGCAGTCCCTGCAGTAGCGGCGGTACCAGGGGCATGCTCAATTTCAACGTTTCGGCCAATGCCGATCTCCAGACTTCAATTGTGTTGACGAACCGGATGATGGGACGGCCCCGAACACCGGGTCGTCAAAGCACAACAGCGTGCCGCCCTGCAGCGTCCAGCGAAATGAATGCACGGAACCGTTGCGGATAGGCGTTTCGGTTACATCGGCCGTGCCGGGAGAAATGTGCCTCACGACGGCCCTAATGACTGCGCCGTGTGTAGCCACGACCACAGAACGCCCAGCGCTATCTGCCGCGATTTCAGTGAGGGACGGCAGCACTCGATGGAGGATATTATCCTCGGGCTCCAGACCCGGCAGCGCGTGCATCGTTCCGAAATTCTGGGATATTTCACTTGCCGTCAGCCCCTCACCCGAACCGTAGCATCGCTCCACCAGACGTTCGTCTATCGACGGCTCCGGAAGATCGAAGTATCTGGCAATAATGGATCCTGTTTCGTAAGCACGGACCAGCGGTGAGACCACCACTGCATGCACATTCCGTCCACAAAGGCCGGTTGCTATTCCGAGAGCCTGGTTTCTTCCGGTATTATTCATGGGCTGGTCAATTCTTCCCTGCAACCGGCGCTGCTGATTCCAATCGGTTTCGCCGTGGCGTACCAAGTAAAGCAAAGAGGACACTGGTAACTCACCTCTCGAAGCGAACGAAAGGCGTCGGGTCGGCGAGCCGCTTCGCCGGAATTGCCTCGGAGGCGCGCATAAGGAAGTTCAGCTTCTCGATCCGCTCCCCGGTGAGTGGTGCCCCATTCTTTTGAATAGGCACACCGAGTCCAACCGAGAAATCCATTACGATATCGTCGATCACTCCACCGGAGCGTCCAGACGGAACGGCGAGGAGGCCGTTCAACTTGGCCTCGTAGAATGTTTCGAGAGCTTCGGATATCGTCCCTATCTGGTTCGGCTTGAGCACGAATCCATCGACGGCCCGGAGTTCAATGGCTTTACGAAGCCGCTCTCGATTTGTGACGATCAGATCGTCGCCGAGTACTACGGTGCTGGTCAGCTCGCGGGTTGCCCTTGTGAATCCGTTCCAGTCGTTCTCGTCGAGTAGATCCTCCACGAAGAGCAGATTGAATTCTTCGGTCAATTCTTTCATGTAAGCGATGATGTCGTCGGCATCGACGCGTTTTCCAGAGAGTTCGTATGTGCGTGTCGATTCGTCATACATCTCGCTCGAAGCGCAGTCGAGAGCGAAGGCGACCGTATCTGTCACGCCGCAGACGGATATCGCGTCGCGCATGATCTCGAGAATCAGGCGTGGATCGTCGGAAAAGGCCGCGTAGCCGAAGGACTTTCCGAGCGCCGGGCTCTCTCCTGTCCACTTCTTGATACATTTCTCGAGCGCGCGGAAGACGACAACTCCGATCTCCACTGCTTCGTAAATGTTCGCAGCGCGGTACGGAACCACCAGGAACTCGTTGAAGGCCTGACGGACGCCGGCGTGGACGCCACCATTCACCATATTGAAGCTTGGCACCGGCACGGTGGTAATCCGGTCCCGCGCGAGGGTCTGGAACACTGGCTCGCCGCGTGTCGCCGCTGCTGCGCGCAGACATGCGACAGACATCGAATAGATGGCGTTCCCTCCGAGCCGTGTCTTGCGAACAGTCCCGTCCAGGTCGATCATTGCCTGATCGATGCCCGCTTGATCGGCTATTTCACGTCCTATCAGCGCCGGAGCGATCGTAGCGGTGATATTGCCGATCGCCTTGTTCACCCCGCTGCCGCAGTAATGCTCGGGATCGTTGTCGCGGAGCACGAAGGCCTCGTGCGAGCCGACCGACTGCCCTGTGGGTGCGGCGCCCCGCCCGACATGGCCGTCCGATGTACGTACTTCGGCCTCTACCATCGGCCTGCCCTTGCAGTCCAGTAATTGTCGAGCCGTAATGTGTTCGATAACCCCCACAGACGGGAATTCCTCTCGCTATTTGTTCTAGAGTTTGATGCACTTGAGCTCTCACAATTGGTGCGGCTGGTCCCAGAGCGCGAGTTCGATGCCGATGTCCAGGCTGCAGGCATTTCGGAGAATAACAGTTGCGAGGGCGACGTCGAAGATGGCCATACCACACGACACGAACACATTTCGACGTATACGTGATGGGGTCGCGCCGCGACCACTGACGATTTGCGCCAGGTCCTCGGCGTGCGTCGGACGCGGCAGGATCCCCTTGTCTATAAGGCGGTAAATTGGGCCGCCGATGACCGAGCCGTAGTAGGTCGAGCGGTCCGACGAAACCTCGGCCTCGCGCATATAATCCTCATGCAGGTCGCGGCTATCGTAAACGATTCGACTGTTGCTCCAGAGTGCGTCGTCGGAGGCCAGAGGGCCCGAGAGAAGCACTGTCGCCCGAGGGGAGAAGGCACGCTCGGGAATCATCAACGGGTGAGTTCGCGATGCGGCAATTGAAATTAGGTCGACTCCATCGACACAATCGACAGCACTTGTGGCTACTTTGGCGGAAACGCCATGTTCGCGTGCTATCCAGTCTGCACAGTGCTCTGCCTTTTCCGGGACTATATCATAGACAACGATTGTTCTGACATTGGACTGCTGGGTCATGACAGCATTAACGACCGCGCGGTTGATAACACCACAGCCAATAATGGCAAGGGCGCAAGCGTTCGGGGCCAGGAGTCGACTCGCAAGTGCCGGAATAGCTCCCGTTCGAGCCGCGCTCAGTAGATTCCCCGACATTAGAGCAACGGGCTCGCCCGTCTCCTTGTCATTGAGCAGGATGGTAATGATAGACCGCGGCAAACCGCTAGCTGGGTTCGCAGAGTTGGAGCCGTACCATTTGTTCCCGCACATATCGAATCTACCGCCAATATACGCAGGCATGGCTACGAAGCGCCGATCCGGACCAGCTACTGGCATGTTCGGAAAACGAGTTTCGGCGGGCAGTGCGAGTCCAATCCCGTGACTGTGACCTTCGGGCCCGCCCATGATGTAATCGCCGGAATCCAGGAGTCTGAATACCTCCTCGCAGACGTCGACGGATTTCGCGGCGTCGAGAACGCCAGCCGCAATCATGGCTGGTTCCGATAGATAGCGGAATCCGAGGTTAGGCATATGGACCTATCACCTCCGTAACGTGCAAGCGGGTGAGTAAAGCGTGATATGGGTGAAACTGAGCGAAGCCCGTTCACCTCACATGAAAAGCGATGTCCTTGCAGTTGGGCGCACCCCCTACCAACCCTCGAGAGAAAAGCCGCGGAAATCCGAGTGGATCATCCCCATCGCGGTTAATCATTGCTTAATGGCAAGTTAATGGAGCCTGACTGGTGGGTCAAGATCAAACCCTGGGAGATGGCCGGTTGGCTGTGATATCCCGGCCAGATTGCTGGAAGTGCCCCCAGAGCGGTGAGCGATACGACATCAGCAAAGGTCATGTATGCCAAGAGCTTTGACCTCGATCTTTCGCTGGGCCTGCGGCGGCGTAGGTAGGCGCGGCGGGCGAGCGGATGGGATCGAGAAAATGTTGCAGGTGAACGGTTTCGGTTCGCGCATGCGAGCTGGATGGTCGTGCACGGTGAAACTTGGCAGCCAGCCGGTCAGCTCCAAGGTGAACGGGACGACGACTGCCCAAATCTGGTTGGCGGCAAAGGTTTTGAACAGCAGGCCGCCTAGCCCGGCGGCATCCGGCCGAAGTCAGCCGTCGGACTCCGCAGTGGAGACGATGCCCCGAAGGATCACGTCCAATCTGAAATCGAACTGAACATCGGTTGCGGAATGGCCCTACCCGCCGATCAGGTCGAAATCACCCACCGTGAATACTGCTGCGGCGTAAGGGAATCGATCGGGTTGTAGGATCTGCGTTGCTGCGGCGACGACCAGTCCGCCAGTCCTGGAAGTCGCGGACGGTCTCGGTGGACAGGACGTTGCGCAGCATAACCCCGACTTCCTCGGTGTCGAATACGCGCGACCCAGGCAAGCGGCTCATCAATTCGGTTGCTGTGGTGGACTTTCCGGCTCCGAAGGTCTCGTTGAACCAGATGATCATGGGGTCGAGCGTATTCGGTCGGTGCACTCGGCGTGGTGTTGCGGCGGTGGCTGACGTAGGTGCGAACCATGTTGTAGCTGATCTTGGTGGCACCATGCTCGGTGACCAGTTGGTTGTAGAGGCTCTGGATGGTTCCGCGCGGTGCGATCCCGTTGTCGAGGTGCCAGGCGAGGGGTTCGTCGGGGGCGGGAGGTAACATCCAGGCGTGAGGGCCGCAGTGGATATTGCTTGCGGGGTTGAGGCCGGGCCGATTTCAATGCTTGGTGCACCGTGCGGTCACTGACGCCGCACAGGTCGGCCAGCGCCTTCAGCGACAGTCAATGGCAATGGCCCAACTTCACCGGCAGAGGACAAAATTCCGCGTCGGGGTCCACCGATATATAGCCACAGGCCTGAACCCGGCTTGCGAGCATGATCGCATTCGCAATCCTGAGCGCATCATCCAGCAGCCTGATCTTGTTGGCCAGCGGAATTCCAAGCGCGGCGGCCACAATATCGCCGCGCGGCCCTCAGGGCGGTGGGTGGGCGCACGCTACACCGGCGGCGCGGACGGTCAAGCCGCTTCTGCCACAGCTGGAATGTGCGAACTGACCAATCAGGCCGGGATTCCGGGGCTCTCGGCTTGACCGCCCTTTTCGCCGCCGGTGTCGACGCGTGACACCCACCGCCCCGTGGGCACGGCGTCGTCGGTGTCGATCTGGTTTGCGTTGTGTCCGTGGGGCTTTCTTCGTCTTGGAGGAGGCTTCTATGCCGTCGGATTCGAGTTTTGCCGTGTTGGGCGATCTCATCGCCGCTATCCCCGCCATGCTGGGCTTCACCCCGGAGCGTTCGCTGGTCGTCATCGCGCTCAAGCAATCGTCTGAGGGGCAGCATGAAGTCGATGTGGTGATGCGCATGGACCTCCCGACAAGGGGCAAGAGCACCGCCAGCCGACTCACGCACCGGATCGCCGAGGCGTGCGCTCGCGCGGACATCGTGGCGGCGCTGGCCGTAGTGGTCGACGACCGACTTGTCAGAGCGTCCGAGGGGTCCGCTGCTCCTGGCAAACACCGGCTTTTACTCACCGCTTTGGAGCGGAGTCTGGCCGAGTGTGGAACCGAGTTGATTGGCGGGTGGGCGGTTGCCGATATCGGTGCTGGGGCGCCGTGGTGGAATCTGCGACGGTCGGGCGACCGCGGTACGCAGGGTGATCCGGCGTCGTCGTTCGCTGCCGCCGAGCGTGTGCTGGCGTCGATGCCGATCCATGGACGTCGGGAGGACCTCGCGGCGGTTGTCGCAGTCGATGGTGCCTTGCGTGATCAGGTCGCAGCAGTGGTCCCGGAGGCGGTCGCGGATGCGCAACGGCGCCTGACCCGCGATTTGTGCATCGGTAATCCGGAGGCCTCCACGCGGGCGGCGCTGTGGCGGGTTATGCACGTGGTCAAGACTCCCGATCCGGCCGCGGTGACGCCGAGGGGTCTCGCCGATGTCGCGGTGGCGTTGACCGACTTGGCTGTTCGTGACTGCCTGTTCGGTGTCGTGGATGGAGTGTATGCGGATGCGGCGGAACGGCTGTGGACAGTTGCGACCCGCGCTCTGCCAGATCCATATCGGGCCGAGGCGGCGGCCCTGTTGGGCTTCCACGCATACGTCCGTGGTGATGGACCGTTGGCCGGGATCGCGTTCGAGGAGGCCCTCGCGTCTGATCCCGACCATCGAATCGCGGGATTGCTGTCCTATGCGCTGGGTATGGCGATGCGGCCCGACAACCTGCACAAGCTCGCCGAGCATGGCGCGATCGCCGCCGCCGCGTTGCGTATCGATATCGGTGTCGCACAGCCGGATCCGGCAGCAGGGGTTACACAATGACCGGCACCGATGCTGACCGCGTGGCCTGGGCGCTGCTCTCACGCGCCGCAGCGGGACCGTGTCCACCGTTGACCGAACTCATTCACCGCCTGGGGGCCTCCGACGCAGCGGCTGCCCTCTGCTCGGGGAAAGCTCCCTTCCCCATGCCGGCGGCGGTACTCGCTCGGACACTAAGTTTCGACGCGGCAGCGCGCGACCTCGATCGGGTGCACCAGCTCGGCGGGCGGTTGGTGACTCCCCACGACAGCGAATGGCCGCATGAGCGGTTGAGTTGTCTGCCAACAGGTTCGGACAACTCGGGCGACGCGGCACCACTCGCCTTGTGGGTCGGCGGTGCGGGCACGCTGCCAGCAGCATCGGCGCGAGCGATCACGATCACCGGTGCCCGTGCCAGTACCGAGTACGGCAATGGTGTCGCGCGGTCGATGGCCGGCGGATTGGCCGAGTCCGGGTGGACGGTGGTGGCCGGCGCGGCGTTCGGTATAGATGCAGCCGCCCATCGCGCGGCGCTGGACACCCGCGATGGCCTCACTGTCGCGGTGCTGCCGTGCGGGCTCGACCGCGCCTATCCCTATCAACACGAGCAACTGCTGGCCCATATCGCCGATCGCGGGCTGATCGTCAGCGAATACCCGCCCGGCACAGCGGTTTACCGGCGCAACTTTCTCGATCGCAACCGGATCACCGCTGCCCTGTCCGCTGCGGTGGTCGCGGTGGAAGCCGGATTACGTTCGGGCAGTGGGTCCACCGTGCGCTGGGCACGGCGGATGGGGCATCCGGCGTTCGCGGTGCCCGGGCCGGCCACCTCGGCGGCGTCGTGGGGTTGTCACCAGTTCATCGCTGACGGGTCAGCGCAATTGGTGAGCAGCGCCGAGGACGTGCTGCAGGCGATGTCCAGACATCCCACGCAGCCGAAGATGTTCACCGCCGCTGGCGAACGCCTCGGTGTCGATGGGGTGATTCGGTGACCGGTGCGAACATTCGGGCTGACGCCGCGGCGCACCGAGCAACCGCGCCCCGGTCGTCAGTACCCCGTGTGCAGCTCTCCGGCAGCTGGCCCGTGTGGCGGGAATCAGACGAGACACGGCAGTGGTTGTGGCAATTGCTCACTCTCGTCGCCGAGGTACTCAGCGGCCAGCGTCCCGCACATCGGCTCCGTGCGGCTTTGGCCCCCAAAGTATTGAAGACTTTGGAGGTCCGATCACGCCGTGCGCCGGGGCGGCTGCAGCTGTTTTCACTACTTATGTTGAGTGGGCTGACATATGTGAACACATCTGCCCATGCGGCAACAACCTCGATCACCATCGATGGCAACGGCGCAGGCCGTCGATGGCGTCGACGCGATCAGCGGCGATGGCGGGAACATTTCGAAATATGTCGTAATAATGGCACGACTTCTACATTGAATGCAATTCATCGTCATATCGCGGAAATTGACGCCCAGGGCCACGGGGAATTATCGTTTGTGAATCTGAAGTGTTAGTTACCGGCTTGTCGCTGTAATGCCGAACCGCAGCAGCGGCGAAGAAGGCGGCGCGTAGTGAGAGTACTCGATAGCAACAACCCTGACGATCCCGACGCCAAACGTATCTCCGCCCGCCGCAAGGGCGGTGAAGTCCGAGATCCGGAAGCGACCGAAGTCATCGAGGTCGCGGTTTACGAGGTAATCGATCTGGATGACACCGAGTACTACCTGGATGACACCGAGTACTACGAAGTTGAAGATTACGATGCGTCGGCCAGGTCGTACTGCGGGCGATGGCATCGGTTTGCCGGGGGCCTCGACGCTGAAAAAATTCGCCGGTATCTTCCCCGCGCTGCTGCAACGGGGGCACTCCTGGCCTCGGCTATCGGCGTCGTCATCGCGACCGGATCACGAGGGGAAGACAACGTCGGCAATGTTGCCGCCTCGGCCGTCCCGGAGGCGCAAGACGGGCAGAGCCTCACCACCCAACTCGGCTCGAGCACAACGAGCAGTAGAACTATGACGAGCAGCAGCAGCGCCAGCTCTCGTGGGAAGCCGAAGGATGTGCCTGTCCCCTCCGGTGCGTCTTCCACCACCAAAGCCCTGAACAAGCAGGTACCGACCCGCCCAGCTGGCACGCCCGCCGCGGGTTCGCGGACCAAGTCGGCCACCTCGGGTGCCCCGACGACCACGACTGGGAAATCGACTTCGTCGACCGGTCCGGCATTAACCATCAGTCTGGGGGCGAGCATCCAAATCGTCCCCCCGTCGGCGGCACCTTC
>NZ_JBSGBY010000378.1:0-8251 GCF_053601505.1 Nocardia sp. NPDC004722 | reverse complement strand
AGACCGCGGAGTTCAACTTCCGGACCGCCTGCGAGGTCGCCGACGTACTGGCTCGGCGGCTGGGGTGCCGCCTCAACGGTGACGCCGCGGGACCTTGTGTTGTGTGTGTTTACAGGCGGCAGTTCAGCACTCGCCTGCCTACCCGCTGAAGGGATTCCCTTCGCAGCGAAGGCAGAGCTTCACCGACTCTTGATCGCTAGCGGGATTCCAATCGAGGAGAACAACGCGGTCCGCAAACACACGTCGGCAATCAAGGGCGGCCTTCTCGCCAGGGCTATGGGGGCCGCCACCATTGTCAACCTGACGGTCCCAGATGTCGTGAGCGGCAGGCTCGACTGCATTACAGATCTCACCGTCGAGGATCGTTCTACGGTTCGGGAAGCGCGCCAGGTGCTGCAAGACAACGGACTGTGGGATGCGGTCGCTCCTGAGATCAGGGCCCACTTGCAGGATCCCTCGTGCGAGACCCCGACACTGACAGATCAAGAAATCACAACCGTCCTCGTCTGCACGGCGGAAAACGCTCTGCAGGCTATGGCGGCGTCAGCTGCGGACGAGGGGTTCATCCCTATTGTCTTCGGCAACCGGATCGAGGGTGAGGCTTCCACTGTGGGGCGTGTGCTCGCCAGCATCGCAATCGAGTGCTTTGAGCAGGGGCGTCCTTTTCCCGTGCCCTGCATGATGTTGGGCGCGGGGGGCGAGATGACTGTCAAGGTTGATCCCGACGCCATCGGTGGCCCGGGTCACAAAGAGCCGAGCGGCGGCCCGAACCAGGAAGCGGCCCTAGCGTTCGCGCAGGCGCTGCCAGCTGATTCGCGAATTGCCGCCGGATTCCTCGACAGTGACGGTTCCGATGGAGGTGGCACCTGTGCAGGCGCCATCGTGGATGCTCTGACAGCCGAGCGAATTCAGCAACACGGGCGTCGACTGAGCAACGACCTGGCGGAGCATCGGAGTACAGCCGCATTGAGCGTCGCAGGAGACTGCGTTGTCACTGGTCCGACTGGCACCAACGTGAGCGATATCTGGGCTGTCGCCGTTGGCCCGGGGAGAGCTTTTCCAATGTAGTTCGCAGACGCTAAGTGAGGTATTTCCATGTCTCTTGGGGTTTTTGGATCCGGGCCGACACAGGTGGTTGGCGGAAGATGGCGGGTTCTGATGCTGGGCTGGAAGCCGAGAAGCATTGCCGCGTTGAATCGGCACGGCGCGGAGGTGGACTGTGTGGTGGCAGCCAAAGACGCCGTCTCAGCACGGGCGAAGGATTTGGCCCGAGGGCTGATCGTTGTAGGCGACCCCGCTGACGCCGAGCAGGTCCTCGCCGGCCTGCTCCGCAACGGTCGCAGAGTTCGCGAGTACGACATTGCCGCCAGTGGAAAAGAGTTCGCGCTGGTCACTGCGTCGATCGTGGGAAATCTTTGCGGTGGGAGCGCCATCGCGTGCGATGTGGCGTTGGCGATGCGGGATAAATTCTTGCAGAAGGAACTCATCCGGTCCGCAGAAGTCCAGACTGCCCGGTGTTTGGTGCTGGACATTTTGGACTCGCGGAGCATGGACGTTATCGGCGATTATTTCTCCGGTGCGCCAGTAGTCCTCAAGCCTTTCGCCGGAGCGGGTTCTCAGCACACCTTCGTATCCCGTTCCCTCGACGATCTCCGCGTCTCGCTGGAGGCAGCGAACAAAGTCAATCTCGGCCCATGGCTGGCGGAGGAGTTCGTTGACGGTGCCGAACTCCAGATCGACGGAGTCGTCCGCGACGGCACTGTCCGCTTCCTTGGAATCTCCCGATACGTGCAGAACCTGGTTGAGATCCATAAAGGCGGGCTGGTGGCCGCGATCACGCTGCCCCGGGCAGAGTACGACGACATTTATCAACAGGCGGATCAACTGGTGGAGCGGAGTCTGAAGGCGCTGGGCCACCAGGACGGCGTGTTCCACCTGGAGGCGTTCATCGGCCGACAGGGGCTGGTGTTCAGCGAGTGCGCCGCGCGAATCGGGGGAGGCCGCACCGATGAGATGGTCCTGGCAGGCTTTGGGGTTGATCTACACGACGAGTGGGCCCGAGCGGTACTGGATATACCGCCTGCCATCCACGCCGACGACGTAGCGACCTCACAGTCCGTCGGTGACATGAACCTGACCGCACCGCCCGGCCGGATCATATCCATGCCGACCGATGCTGAGGTCCGCGCTCGGGACGCGGTGGTGTACGCCGAAATCACTCACAGCTCCGGGGACACGATGCCCGACTGCAGTAGTGCTTCCCACCTGTCGGCCGGCCAGGTCCTGATCTCCGGTGATGAGCCGGCGCAGGTCGAGAAGCGCATGAGACAAATGTTGACCTGGTTCCAGGCCAACACGGAGGTCACGCCCGTATGAGGGGGCTGCGGTTGAACACAAACCCTTCGAAGGAAAGAGATTAGTCACCGATGCGTATGCTCGTCCTCGGTTGGAAGCCGGGTTTCGATTCCGTTATGAGCTCACTGCCATGCAACCCGGTTGTAGTAGCCGAGATAACCCACCTCGCCAAATACCCTGAACTAGCGTCGGGCCGCTACGACGTCGTCGAGGTCGGGAACTTCTGCGATGTCGTTCAGGTACTCTCTGCGCTAGCGAGACGCGGGCCGAAATACGCATCCTTCGACTGCGTACACACTGACCAGGAGCAGGCGGTGGTACCGGCTGCAGTTCTGGGTTGCCACTTCGGCGATCTACGAATCACCGTCGATGCGGCCATCGCGGCTCGCGACAAGTTCGTGCAGAAGCAGAGGCTGGCAAACGCGGGGATCCCCGTCGCTGACTACCTCGTTTTCGAGCAGGGGGCCGTTCCACAAGAGGTCCAGCTCGAACAGCTCTCCTGGCCACGTATTCTCAAACCGGTTTCAGGCGGCGGCACCAGGGATACAAGCCGTGTGAACGGACCCGCAGACACGCTCGCCGCCTGGCATGGCTACCGGCCGAATCCGGGGGCCGAGCCAGCGATGTTGCTGGAGAGCCTAGTCGAGGGCACCGAATTGCATCTGGACGGCGTCATGATAGACGGCGAGCTGCATTTCCTCAGTGTATCCCGGTATTTGGATAACCTTCTGAGCGTCCGGTCCGGCACTGTCCCAGCCTCACTGACATTGGACTCCCGCGACCATCCGGTCCTGTACCAGCAGGCCAGGCCGTTCGCCGCCGCCGCACTTAACGCACTCGGCCTCCTTACGACGGTGTTCCACCTCGAGGCGTTCCTAACAACTGCCGGCCTGGTCTTCTCCGAATGCGGTGCCAGGGCAGGCGGCGCCTTCGTTGCCGATGCGGTGCTCGATAAATACGGGATCGATCTGCGGCTCTGCGGAGCCTCCTTGGCGATGGGGCACCACCCCGATCTAGCTGCCGCACCTCGATCCGAAGCTGTTGGCTTCACCCTGTTGGCCTGCCCGCCCGGGACCATCACCCGCCTGCCATCCAGGGAGGAAATTATGGCTATGGAAGGAATCGTCAAGGTCAACCTCAACGTCTCGGTGGGCGACAGAAAACCCGACGAGCAGAGCGATACCGCACAACGGTCGGCGATTGCGTTGCTACGTGCTCCCGATGAGAGCGCTCTGGAACTGCGGATCGGCTCCGCGCAGCACTCGTTCTCCCACGCTGTCCACGCAGTCCCGGCGCTGTGAGCGGTCAGCTGACCCGCAATCTCGGGTGGCTCGCTCGATGACGGAAAGGACACGTACCGGGCGTATCAACGGCCTGCTACCCGACTCCCGGCCGCTGTGGGTACTGAGCGCCAGCAACCTGTCCAGGGCCATCGCCACTGGTTTCATCGCGTCGGTTTGCGTACTCTACTTCACCAAGATCGTCCATATCTCCGCGAGTGAAGTCGGATTCGGACTGTCTCTTGCTGCAGTCATCGCGATGGTCGCCAGTATCCCCGCGGGATATCTCGCTGACCGAGCTGGGGCTCGCCTGACCACGTCTGTGTTCCTGCTCGTGGAGGCCGCCGCCGTCCTCGGCTACACCGTCGTCCGAACTTTCTGGGGCCTGGTCGTGGCGGTGTCGGTGGTCGCTACGGCGGAATCTGCGGCCAGGGCTTCCCGCGGAGCCCTGATCGCCAATGCACTCGATTCCACGGGCCGCGTCCGAGCCCGTGCCTATCTACGAGCAGTCTCCAACCTCGGCATGGGCCTGGGCACCCTGTTCGGGGCCGTAGTCCTGACCAGCAGCGAACGCGTCATTTACGCCTGGTTCCTAGCAGCCACCGGCCTGCTGTTCGCTGCCGCAGGTCTGGTGTGTCTCGTCCTGCCCCGCGACGAGGAACTGGGCGTTGGCCACGCCCCATCAGGCCTTTCTGCCCTGCATGACCGGACGTTCCTCGTCTTTGCAGGGCTGAATGCGATGCTTGCCATGAGCGACGGGCTGCTGACGTTCGCGCTCCCATTGTGGATGGAGGACCGCACCGACATCCCGACCTCCGTGTATGCGGTGATGTTGTTGCTCAACTCGGTGGCCGTGGTGGTCTTCCAGGTGAGGGCCAGCAGAGGAACCGACGACGTGACCGGTGCAGCTCGTGCGCTGCGCCGGTCCGGCATTCTGGGCGCCCTGTCCTGCGTGATTTTCGCTCTGACGCAGGGCTTGCCGGTCTGGACAGGCGTCCTGCTCATCACCGTTGGGGTCAGCGTGCACGTCAGTGGAGAGTTGCTCTATAGCGCTGGCAGCTGGACCCTGTCCTATGACCTCGCGCCGCCCGGTGCCCAAGGCGTTTACCAAGGCGTGTTCAGCTTGTCTACCCAGCTCGGCGTGGCCGCCACCCCGGCCGTAGCGGCCGTCCTGATACTTAATCTTGGTGCCGCCGGTTGGCTTGTCCTCGCCGCACCCATTCTTATCGCTGGATTGCTCGCTCCATGGCTAACGAGCTTCAATTCGTAGTCGTCATGACGGGGTGGTGATGAGGTTCAGGCCAGTGCCGGCAAGGCAGCCGTCGATCAGGCTGGGACGGTGTTGGATTCGCCGCAGCCGGGTACGGACGGCGGCGATGAGGTGGTCGGAGTCGGTGAAGAGCGTGTTGGCCAGTGCGTTGCGTAGCGGTGACCAGATTCCTTAGACGAGGTTGAGGTCGGGGCGTAGGTGGGCAGCCGGAATATGGTCAGCCAATCGTGTTCGGTGGCGAAGGCGCACATGCCGGTGGTTTGGGAGTTGGGGTTGTCCCAGACCACCACCAGTGGTCCCGCCAGCTGGGTGGTGGGCGGCGACGAGCAGGTCGCGGTAGTCGGTCCAGCCGAAACCCTTGCGGTGGGCCGGTAGATCAGCCGGGACGGGGATCCAGGTTTGTAGCAGGTCAGTGCGGTGATCGAGTCCTGGTGCCCGGCTCATCCGTGCACTCGGATGACCGGGTGAGCCCGCGTGGGGACCAGGTGCGTGTGGTCGGCGGCGTCGTCGAGAACCCGGACTCGTCCTCGACGACGAGCCATGCCTTGTGCGCCGCCGCGGTCGTTTTACCTGCGGCCACGTGTCTTTCACTCATACCGTCACCCGCGGCGTCGTCGCGTTCGACCGCACGGCGTGCCGGGACCTGCCAGCTCCAGCCGTGCCGGTGCAGCAGCAGCGATAATCCCTGCAGGGTGTAGGACAGATGGAACCGGCGCCCGAGGGTTGACTCCCGAGGCGTATAACCCCGATTAGGTGTTCAGAGATCTGTTCACGGTGCTCGATGCGTTCGAGCTCGGCAAGGCCGACGTATTGGCCTTCTACTTCGGTGGTCTGTTGGTGCAGTTTCTGGCGGTGGCGGTACCGGAACGGATCGGCAAGCCGATCATTGCTTCCAGTAACGTGCGTCCCCGAGGATGCATTCGCTGGTTTGCCGGATCGGGTTCGGGACGCCGAACGTACTGTGTGGGTGGATGATTCACCCACTGATCCAGAGCAGACTCGCACTGCGGCAGTTGCCGCGGCGCAGGTCAATCTCTGGCGTCAGCAAGCAATCCAGGGGTATCTGCGTCGGCTCGAGAGGATCCGGTTCTCCGTGGAGTGGATTCGCGCCGGAACTGCGGGAGTGTGGCAATCGCCGAATCTTGAGCATCCGGTGGAGTAGCTGTCATCGATAGCGATTCCGCTCCTGCTTCTGTAGGACGCTATTGACCTGACCTTTCCACCTGGTTGGCGAACGAAGCCGCATCCAGGATCCCTTGCGCGCGGGTTTGCGGGGGCACGATCGGCGTGCTGGATAGAGGTCGTCACTGGTTCGAACCGAGTTCTATTCCGATACAGACGATCCGCGCGGGAGTGGTGGCACCGCGCGATGTAGTCTTCTGGCGTCAATGGTGTGTGCGACCATCTGGCGATTACCCCGGTCTCACCCCAGGCCCTTCGCACGGGGGCCTGGGGTGAAATCGTTCTAGGCCACCGAGCGCAGGTGCTTCGCCAGCTTCTTGGCCGCCTTGGCCAGACGGGCGTGGTCCGGGCGGATGTACCGTTCGGTAACACGCGAATCAGCATGGCCCGCAATTTGTTGCAGTCGATGCAGCGGAATGCCCGCATCGGCCATCCATGTGAGTCCGGTGTGCCTCAGGGTATGGCGGACGAGGTGGTCGTAGCCGAGTCCTGACACGACATCGTCCCAGTGGGTGCGATCGCGAAGCCCGGCGGTGCTGATGCGTCCTCCCTGCGGGCCCGTGAACAGCCGCGCGTTCGGCTTATGGCGCAGGGGCTCAATGCGTCTGGCCACCATCGGGCGGATTTGTTCGATGATCGGTACGAAGCGGGCTCGATTCCCCTTGGTGCCTTTGTCGGTCAGTCCGCCCGGACCCGGGGTGGTCTGGCGTCGGACGGTCCAGATCCAGTTCTCGGTGTCGATATCACGGACCAGGCAGCCGGAGACCTCGCCGATGCGGGCGGCCGTGCAGGCGGTGAACATGACGACATCGCCCCATCCGTGAAAGTTCTCGAATGAGGCGGCCACCAATGCATCGCACAACTGGACGAGTGCTTCCCAGTTCGGGATCGCGAGTGCGCGGGGGTCGTCGAGTTCGTCCTCGATCTGTTTGTAGAGGGCTTGCCACCCACGTACCTGAGCCGGGTTGAGATCGACCAAGCCGTCGCGGCGCGCTTGTTCCATGACGCGTTTGAGGACGGCGAGGGTGTTCTTGATCGTGGATTTGCCGCAGCCCTGTTCTTCGATCCATCCGACGACGGCCCGATCGCAGATGCCGTTGGTGATCGTGGGGACCCACAGGTGCCCCATTGTCGGGACGACCCGTTTCCTCCAGCCGCAGAGATACGGGTCCTTGGTTTTTCCCTCGAGCCCTTTCAGCGCCAAATCCATGTTGTCGGTGCCGTATTGGGTCAGCGTGACGCATGCGCGGACCGGGTCGATATCGCGAGCCGACAATCGGATCAGCCGGTCGAGCCACGCCTGGGCGAGCTCTCGGGTTTCGAATGTCTCCGATTTGGAGGGCCGATCCTTGGTGACAGGATCGGTCCAGCGCACACGGGCGCGAAACGGATTTCCCGAACCGGCGCGCTGGAGAACCTCGATATCGGTCGTCAGCTTGATCCCGATCGGGATCGCCACGGGGTTAGTCATCTCGGCCCACCTCTTCTGCGAGGCGTGCCGCTATACCGGCGGAATGGTATGGCGGGCAGCCAGATAAACCTCGAGATCGCGCTCGGGGTACATCGTGACTCGATCCGAGATCCGGATGAATCCCGGCCCCTCGGCAGGTTCGCCGCGGCGCCACCGCCGCACCGTCGAAGCGTCGACACCGAGGATTCGGGCGACTTCTCCGGTGGTGTACATGTGCTGGCTGAGTAGCGAATGTTCGTGGGCCGCATCGCTCATGGGGAACTCCCTTCCACCTCCGCCTGTACATGGGAGATATCAGAAGGATAGGTGCCTCTAGAGGCGGCTGGTTATCGTCCAGCAATCGCCATATGGGATGTGAAGAATCTGGCCGATCGACCCTGCTCGCGGAGTCCGGAAACTCACTGCAGAGGAGCGGGACGATCCTGTTGAATACACCTGTGCCCGACGAACCCGTTGGACTCGCGGATGGCGCTGTGGTCCACAATTGGTCCACAAAACGTGACCGGTCGGAGGCGGAAACCGCCTCCGACCTGGTCGGGCTGACAGGATTTGAACCTGCGACCACCTGACCCCCAGTCAAGTGCGCTACCAAGCTGCGCCACAGCCCGTTGCATTTGCTCTCGCTCGTGCTCGACGAGATTACCCCAGTACCCCCCTGAAGTTCCAAATCGGCTGGTTGTCGGCGTGTGGGAC
>NZ_JBSGBY010000377.1:0-8302 GCF_053601505.1 Nocardia sp. NPDC004722 | reverse complement strand
GAACTTCCGCGATCTGAATGGTGTTGAGCGCCGCGCCCTTCCGGAGATTGTCACCGGAGATGAACAGCGCCAGACCGCGCCCGTCCGGCACACCCAGATCCAGGCTCGCCACCGAGCGCAGCGCCTCCAGCATCTTCTGCTGGTGGCCGTGCGCGGTGTCCATCACCAGCACGTCCGCGCCCGCGTCGACCAGGGCCTTGGCCTTGGCCGGGACGTCACCGTTGATGCCGACCGCCGCGGCGATGCGCAGCTGGCCGTTGGCGTCGACGGCCGGGGTGTAGATGCCGGTGCGGATCGCGCCGGTGCGGGTCATCACGCCCGCGAGGGTGCCGTCCGGGTTGACCAGGACCGCGATATTGGTGTGCTTGGCCTCGAGCAGCGCGAAGACCTCGCGCGGCGCGGTATCGGCCGGAGCGGAGACGAAATTGGTGTCCGCGACGGTGCTCAACCGCGCGAAGCGGTCCACATCGGCGCACGAGGACTCGGTCACCACGCCGACCGGCTTGCCGTTCTCCACCACGATGACCGCGCCGTGGGCGCGCTTGTGGATGAGGGCCAGCGCGTCGGAGACGGACTGCTCCGGATCCAGCACCACGGGGGTGTCGGCCGTGAGCGAGCGGCTCTTGACGAAGGCGATGGTGTCGGCGGCCGCCGGGATCGGAAGATCCTGCGGCAGCACCACGATGCCGCCCCGGCGGGCGACGGTCTCGGCCATGCGGCGGCCGGCGACGGCTGTCATATTGGCGACCACGAGCGGAATGGTCGTGCCGGTCCCATCCGTGGAGGAGAGATCGACATCGAACCGGGACGCCACATCCGTCCGGCGGGGGACGAGGAAGACGTCGTCGTAGGTCAGGTCGTAGGGCGGAGTCTGCCCGGGAAGAAACTGCACGTTGTCCCATGGTAGCTGAATGCTGAGAGTTCGCGGCGCATTGGGGCGATTGGTGCGAATTCGCGGCGGTCAGGACGCGGTCGGGATGAACAGTGCCTCGAAGGGCGGCGGGCCCACGGCGAGGGTGGTGTGGCCGCGGCCGTCGGTGTCGGCGGCCAGTACGAGATCGCCGGGAGCGAAGCGGCGGCGCTCGCCGTCGGAGGTGGTCACCTCGATCTCGCCGCGCAGCATGACAACCCACTGCCTGGCGGGGGCCGGGTGTGGGGCACTGTCGAATTCGGTGCTGCGCAGGTACGACACTCCGGCGGCCGAGGGGAGGCTGCCGACCGACATCGCGGGCACACCGATCGCGAGAATGCGTTCCGTCAAAGGGATCTCGGCATCGACGAAGATCGAACCGCCGTCCTCGGTCGATTCGATCACGGTGTAGTGCAGGCGGTTTGGACTGATCATGACGCTGATAGTCGTCGAACCCGGATCGGCCTGCGATTCCCTGCGGGGAATCGCAGGGCCGACGGCGATGCGTGTGAAATCGGAGCCCTCGAGAGAGATTGCCAAAAGGTTGCTATCCCCTATGAGGGGCTCCGAGTTAACTCGATCTCGTCCGAATTGCCGGAAACCCCGGGCCGATTCCCGCGCATGTCCGTAGGAACCTCCAACCGTGTCGGCGTCAGCGCGCCGAACGCTTGGCCGCCCCGGGCTTGCGCTTCTTGTTGTGCGGACGGCTCTCACCCTTGGGTCGCGTCCACACCCGCGGCTGCTCACGCGAATCCGTCTTGGCCGCAGGGGGAGTCGACGGGTCGGGAAGCGGACGACCGGAAGGCCGACGCGCCCCGGTGATCTCGGCCAACCGCTGGTCACCCGGCCGCACCTCCACATCGATGGGGGTGACACCGGCGAGCCGGGCCAGTTGCACGGCCTCCTCCCGATTGTCCGGCGTGACGATGGTGACCACGGTGCCGGACGCCCCCGCCCGCGCCGTACGTCCGGTCCGGTGCAGATAGTCCTTCGGATCCACGGGCATATCCACGTGCACGACCAGCGACACATCGTCGATGTGCAGCCCCCGCGCGGCGATATCGGTCGCCACCAGCACCGGCGCGGTCCCGTCGGCGAACGAGGCCAAGGTGCGGGTGCGCTGATTCTGCGCCTTCCCCCCATGCAGCGCGACCGCCCCGACCCCCTCCTCCCGCAACTTGCGCGCCAGCTTGTCCGCCCCGTACTGGGTCTTCACGAACAGCAGCGTCCGCCCGGCCCGCGCCGCGATCTCGGTGACCACCAAGCGCTTGTCGGTGCGCCGCACATGCAGCGCGTAATGCGCGATATCCGGCACCGCGGCGGGCGTCTTCGGCCGTGCGGCGGCAGCCTCGTCGGCACCGGCGGTGGCGTTGTCGCGTGAATCCTCGGGCGTCCCGGTGTTCTCCGTATCGCCGGTGGCTTCCCGCACGACGAGGGAATTCGTGATCCAGCCCGGCTTCTCGCTGATCGAATGCGATGCCGGATCCCGCAGGTAGTGATGTGCCAGCCCGTCGATCGTCTCGTCGAGGGTGGCCGAGAACAGCAGTTTCTGCGCGTCGCCGGGGATCTTGTTGAGCAGGGCCGTGAGCTGCGGTAGGAAGCCGAGTTCGGCCATGTGGTCGGCCTCGTCAACTGTCACGACCCGAATATCGGTCAGCGCCACGGCCTTCCGTCCGAGCAGATCGGTCAAGCGTCCGGGCGTGGCGATGACGACGTCCACCCCGCGCGCCAGCCGTTCTTCCTGCTTCTTGATCGGCAGTCCGCCGACGGCCGTGGCCAGCCGCAGGCCCAGCGACAGCGCCGGTTCGTCCAGCGCGGTCTCGATCTGTAGGGCCAACTCTCGCGTCGGGGCCAGGATCAGTCCGCGCGGTCGCTTGGGCACGCTCGGTGCGCCGAACAGTCGGGCCAGCATCGGCAGTCCGAACGCCAGCGTCTTGCCCGACCCCGTCGCGGCTTGCCCCAGCACGTCCCGCCCGGCCAGGATGTCGGGAATCACCAACCGCTGGACGGGGAACGGCTTGTCGATCCCGCTGCGCCGCAACGCCTGTACCAGCACCACCGGCAGCCCCAATTCGGCGAAGGTCGCCGTGCTCATCCGATTCAGGGTGGCGGACAACTCGGCGGTGGGCGACGGGTCGGTGGGGATGGTGGCCTCCTCGGCTGGGTATGTGGGCATGGCGGATTGCGCCGCGCCCGAGTCGGATTCGGGGACAGCGGGGTGGGGATCAGGCACGGCTGACCAGGCGGCTGAGCTCGACGAGCCAGGGGATGGCCACGGCGAGGGTGGGGACCACGAGGATGGCGGCGGCTACGAGGTAGGCGGCGATGGCGATTCGGAGGTCGCCGATGGGGCCGGCGAGGCGCTGGATGCGGATGAGGGTGGTGGGGCCGCCGACGGCCATCGCGCCCTGTGGGGCAGGGGAATTGGAGCAGGCCACCAGGGCGCGGGCCAGCGGGGTCGGGCCGGTGACCTTGACCGCGGAGTCGTCGGCGAGCAGTTCGATGAGCAGCTTCACCGAGTCCAGCGCGGATTTGGAGCGGACCACGCGGGGGAAGGCTTCGTGGGCGGCGGTGAAGGCCTCGAGCACCAGGTCGTGGCGGGCGCGCAGATGCGAGCGCTCGTGGCTGACGATGGCGGTCAGTTCCTCGTCGGAGAGGTTGGTGACGGTGCCCTGGCTGAGGACCACCCGCTGGCGGATGCCGGGCAGGCAGTAGGCGATCGGCTCGGCGGCGGCCAGCACCCGGATGTCGGCGGCCTGGCGTTGCACGCTGGACTGATCGAGCAGGTCGACCAGCATGCGATGCCGGGCCCGCCGGCGGCGGGTGTGGATGCCGACGCGGATCACCGACCAGATCAGCCGCGCCCCGACCAGCAGGGTCAGCGCGAAGACGAGGACCAGGGCCAGCCACAGCGGCAGCCCGAGCGCGTCGATCTCTTTACTGGGTGTGGTGGTCGGGCGGCCGTCCGCGCCGGGCACCAGCAGTCGCGAGGCGATGGCGAGCCCGGAACCGAAGGCGCTGAGCACGGCGGCCAGCGCGATGGCCTGCCAAAGCACCAGTGCGGCACGGGGACTGCGGTAGGGCCAGGTGGCCCGGGAGAGCAGCGCTGGTACCGGTCCCGCCAATAACAAGGCGAGACCGGCGAATACCGGCGCTGTCCAGTCCATGACCTCAGCTCACTGCGTTGTGGGGCTCGGGCCGAGGTTACAGCTATACGGACTCGGGTTTGTCCTTGCGCGCGACCTCGGTGGCTTCGAGCTTAGCGAGTGCGTCACGCAATGCGGCAGCCTCATCCGCGCCTACCTGTTCGACGAAGTGCACCAGAGCCGCTCGGCGGCTGCCGACTTCGTCGGCCTGCTGCAGCGCGTCGAACATCAGACTCGCGACGAGCTCGTCGCGCGTGTGCACGGGGGCGTAGCGGTGCGCGCGGTCGTCACGCTGCTGGACCACCAGATTCTTCTTCGCCAAGCGCTGCAGAACGGTCATCACCGTGGTGTACGCGAGTTCACGACGCTCAGCGAGTGCTTCATGGACCTGCCGGACCGTTTGCGGTTCGTCGGCCGACCACAACTGGTCCATGACCGCTTTCTCGAGTTCACCAAGACCTGCCATCCCACAAGTTTACGGAGACAACGACAGGAATGCGTACTACAGGTCGTCGTAACCGGGTGGTAGCTGGTGTGGGATTCGTCATACCCCCGCGTCGACCGGCATATCTTCCAGAGCGGACGCGTGCACGTGCCGCAGGCCGATGGGGACGATCATGGGCCGACCCGACACCGGATCTTCGAGAACCTCCGCGCGCAGCCCGAAAACCTCGCGCAGCAGATCGGTGTCGATGATGTCGGCGGGACGGCCCTGGGCGACGATGCGCCCGGCGTGCATGACGATGAGCCGGTCGCTGTAGCGGATGGCCAGATTGAGGTCGTGCAGCACCATGACGACCGTGCGGCCGAAGTCGTCGTGCAGGCGATCGACCAGATCGAGCACCTCGAGGGAGTGGGCGAGATCCAGATAGGTCGTGGGCTCGTCGAGCAGCAGGATGTCGGTGCCCTGGGCCAGGGCCATGGAGATCCAGGCTCGCTGCCGTTGCCCGCCGGATAGTTCGTCGAGGGTGCGGCTCGCGAGGTCGGCGATGCCGGTCTGTGCGAGCGCGGTCGCCACTTCGGTCTCGTCGTCGGCCGACCATTGCCGCAGCCAGGATTGATGCGGATGCCGCCCGCGCGCCACCAGATCCGCGACGGTCAGACCTTCGGGCGCGACCGGTGTCTGCGGCAGCATGCCGATGATGCGGGCGATGTCCTTGGTCTTCATGGTCGAGATGGCCTTGCCGTCCAGCACGACTCGGCCGCTCTTCGGGCGCAGCAGCCGTCCCAGCGAGCGCAGCAGGGTGGACTTGCCACAGCCGTTGGGGCCGATGACGGTGGTGATCAGGCCGGGCTCGATATCGACCGACAAGCCGTCGACGATGACGCGCTCGCCGTACCCGAGCGTGACGTCCTGCGCGCCGATCCGGTGCGGTGTCGAAAGCCCTTGATCCGCAGCCTCGGTCGCGGTGCTGTCAGCGAGAGTCACAGGGTCGCCTTCCGGTTGGTGCGGACGAGCAGGAACAGCAGGAACGGGCCGCCCACCGCGGCGGTGACCACACCGACCGGCAGGGAGACGGGAAAGACGGTGCGCGCGAGCAAATCCGCGCCGACCACGGCGATCGCCCCGACCAGCGCGGAGGCGACGAGCGGCTCCCCGGGCGTGCGCAGCAGTCGCCGCGCGATCTGCGGCGCGGCCAGGCCGACGAAGCCGAGGGGGCCGACAGCGGCCGTGGCCAGGGCGGCGCAACCCACTGCGGCCGCGAGCAGAACCGCCTGCTGGGTCTGGATGCGCACCCCGAGCATGCGGGTGGTGTCGGTGCCGAATCGCAGGGCCGCCAGCGAGCGCGCCGACATGATGGTGACCAGCAGGGCCACACCCAGTCCGAGCGCGGCCGGGACGAGAGCCGACCAGTCGGCGGCATTGAGTGAACCCGTGAGCCACTGCTGTGCGTGCGCCGCATCGGTGAGCGTGGCGCGCGTGAGCAGCCAGCTCACCACCGACAGCAGCGCGGCGTTCACCCCGATTCCGATGAGTACCAGCCGAAATCCCATGACTCCGCCGTCCCCGGTCGGGGTGCGCCCCCACGCGAGCAGATAGATGAGCACCGCCGTCAGCAGCCCGCCCGCCAGCGCCGCCGCCGAAACCCCGAGCGCCGCGGCCGCACCCGTCCCGACCCCGCCCATCCCGACGATCACCGCCACCGCCCCGCAGCTCGCCCCCGAGGTGATCCCCAATAGATCCGGACTGGCCAGCGGATTGTGCAGAATCGACTGCGTCACCGCCCCCGCCAGCCCCAGCGCCGCCCCGACCACGACGGCCGTCAGCGCCCGCGGCAACCGCGAATCCACGATCACGAACCGCTGCGCCCGAGTTCCCCCGCCGCCCAGCACATCCAGCACTCGCGCCACCGGAATATGGAACTCGCCCACTGCGATATCCAGCGCGAACAGCCCGAACAGTATGGCGGCGAGCGCAATTACGGTGAACAGCATCCCGATTCGCACCACCATGGAGAAGCTGCCTGCCCGCATCGCCCTCCGGGTACCAGAAGCGCCGTCCGGGGCATTTGCCACGTGGTCGCCCGAGCTCACCGCCGTGCCGGTTCCCGGGGGAGGTGTCGGAAGAGTCACAGGGTCACCAGCTTTCGGCGGCGGACCAGCAGGAGGAAGAAGGGGGCGCCGAGGGCGGCGAGGGTGATGCCCGCCTGGAGTTCGCCGGGGCGGGCGATGAGGCGGCCGGTGGTGTCGGCGGCGAGCAGGACGAGCGCGCCGATGAGGGCCGAATAGGGCAGCAGCCAGCGGTAATCGGGGCCGGTAATGGCGCGGGCGAGGTGCGGGACGATGAGGCCGAGGAAGGCGATCGGGCCGACGGCAGCGGTGGCCGCGCCCGCGAGGAGGACTACCGCGGCGAGGCCGAGGATGCGGCTGCGGGTGAGGTTGACGCCGAGGCCGCGGGCCACATCGTCGCCGAGACCGAGCAGGTTGAGGCCCGGGGCGGCGGCCAGGGCCAGGAGTGCGCCTACGGTGAGAAACGGCAGGATCTGGCCGAGGACCGAGGCGTCGTGCCCGGCCACGTCGCCGACCACCCAGTAGCGGTAGGTATTGAGCGCCGTGCCGTCCAGCAGCACAACGACATTGGTCATGGCCTGGAGGAATGCCGTGACGGCCGCGCCCGCCAGGACCAGGCTCAACGGGCTGGCCTTGCCGCCGCCGAGCGCCGAGACGCCGAAGACGACCAGGCCCGCGAGCAGTGCGCCCGCGAAGGCGAACCAGATGTATTGCGCCGGTGTGGTGAGCGCGAGCAGGTGGATGCTCAACGCCGCCAGGAAGGCCGCGCCCGCGTTGATGCCGAGTAATCCCGCGTCCGCGAGGGGATTTCGGGTGTAGCCCTGGATCAAGGCCCCGGCCATCCCCAATGCGAGTCCGGTGAGCAGGGCGAGTCCGGTTCTGGGGAGCCGCAATTCGCGCACGATCTGCGCGGCCGAACCCTCGGCCGGACACGAAAGCGGTAGCCCACCAGGGCAGACGAGGGCATCGTAGACGGTGCCGAGGCCCAAATTGCGCGATCCGAGAGCGATACTCGCCGCCACCGCGCACAGCAGCAGGACGGCGAGAACGAGAAGTCCGAACAGACGTCGCCGTCTGGTGGTGACTACGGCGGGCACGGTGACGAACTACTCCTGACGCTTTCATTGCTCGACAAGTCTGGTAAGCCTAACCTATCTTTCCGTTCTCGTTGTCCATGCAGTTCTCGTTGTCCATGCATTGGCCGAATAGTCGATGAATGAGGAGGTTCGATGCTCGAACCCGTAACCGTGTGCCCGCCGCGCGATTCCCGCCTGGCCTTCGGGCTGGCCGGCAACCGCCTGCGCGCGCTGCAACCCGAACACCCGCGCGTCTACGCCGTCGCGGCCATGGCCGATCAAGGCAAGCGCCGCTGGTGGCGGCTGTCCGACGGGATCCGCGAGGGCCGTATCGAATTGATGTACCGCCGCCACGCGGCCGAGATGAGCAATGCCGATATCGCCGCCGAGGTGGTGGCCACCGCCCTGATCCACGCGGTCGTGGGCCGGGTGATGGCCATGGTGGTGTCGGAGGGCCGGGCCTGGGATCCGGGCCTGGAGAATCTGTGGATCCACACCGACAATGACGGTGGCATCGACTGGGCGGGGCTGTCGGACACCACGATTCGCGTGGTCGACGGCGATCATCGTGATGCGCGACTACCTGGTCGTCACCCGCGGCGTCGACCCCGTCGCCCTCGAGCAGGCCCGCATGATCCACATGACCAACGGGTTCGCGT
>NZ_JBSGBY010000376.1:0-8322 GCF_053601505.1 Nocardia sp. NPDC004722 | reverse complement strand
GACGAACTGCTGATAGGTCATCGGGGTGCGTTGCGGGGAATTAGGCCCGCGGTAATCGGGGATGCCGCTGTCGGTGGAGATGCCCGCGCCGGTGAGGACCGCCAGGCGGCGGCCGGCCACCAGCTCCAGCAGACGGTCGAACTGCCGGGCGGAGACCGGGTCGAGCGGCGGCGCGAGGACCGGATCGGACATGGAGCCAGCCTACGACGGGGTGAAATGTGGTTCCGGTCACGGCATGTCACAGCCGCGTCAGCCGTGTCGTCAACAAGGCAGCACGCCACCACGGCGACGCACTCGACGAAGGAGATGGTCGACATGACGAAGACGATTCTGGTCACCGGAGGCACCGGCACCCTGGGCAAACTGGTCACCCCGCTGCTGCTGGCGGAGGGAGTGAAGGTGCGGGTGCTCAGCCGCACCGCACGACAGGGCGCGGACGGCATCGACTACGTGGCCGGGGACCTGCAGACCGGCGCGGGCATCGCCGAAGCGGTCGCGGGCGTCGACACAGTCCTGCACCTGGCGGGCACCCAGAAGGGCGACGGCGCGAAGGCACAGGCCCTCGTCGACGGCATCAAGGCCGCGGGCGAATTCCCGCACCTGGTCTTCATCTCGGTGGTCGGCGCGGAGCGCATCCCGGTGGAGAGCGCCATCGACCGCCAGACCATGGCCTACATGGCCTCGAAGCGGGATGCCGAACTGGTGGTGGAGAACTCGGGCCTGCCGTGGACCACGTTGCGCGCCACCCAGTTCCACGATCTGCTGTTCACCATGGTGTCGGCGCTGGGCAAGATGCCGGTGGTGCCGGTGTTCGACTTCCGCTTCCAGCCCATCGAAACCGCCGAGGTCGCAGCGCGTTTGGTGGAACTGGCGCTGGGTGAGCCCGCCGGACTGGTCGAGGAGATCGGCGGGCCCCGCATCTACACCATGAAGGAACTCGAGCGCAGCTACCTGCACGCCACCGGCAAGCGCCGCCCGGTCCTCACCATGAAGGCCCCGGGCAAGGCGTCGCGCGCCTACGCCGCGGGCGGCAACCTGACCCCGGATCACGCGGTGGGCGAACGCACCTGGGAAGAATTCCTGGCCGCCAAGCTCGCGAGCGCGTGAGCGGTGTCAGCGCGGTCCGTTGGTGTTGAGATACACCACCGGACCGTCGCCGAACCGCCCGTGCGCGTTCATGTCCAGCAGCGCGGCCATCGCTTTGGCGGTATAGACCGGCTCCAGCGTCATCTGTTCCCGATCGGCCGAGAGCGCCTGCGCGGTAGCGGCTTCCGGCATCGGATGGCCGTAGCCGGGCCCGAGATACTCGGTGACGATGTCGAGATTGCCGGTGGCGGAAAGGTTCTCGGGCAGCCGAGCGCCCCGCTTGCGCAACAGCCGCGCACTGCGGGCCGCCAACGCGGACAGTGTGGGTTCGTCGAGTTTCAGGGTGTCGTTCACGACGACTCCGACCACCCGCGTCGAGAGACCCGCCAGCTTCAACCCGAGCGACAGCCCGGCCGCCGTCCCGCCCGAGCCCACCGGGATCACGAGGTGGCTCGGCTCCGGCAGCTCCCCGGCCCGCACCTGCTCCGCCAATTCCAATGCCGCTTCGACATATCCGAGCGCGCCGACCGGTGAGGACCCGCCCGCGGTCAGGAAGTACGGCGGCCGCAAGCCGGTGAAGCCCCGGGCCAGCAGCCACGGCGCACTCGCGATCGTCCGCGCCTTGGTATGCGTGAAATGCAGTTCCGCCCCGGAGTCGCGCAGCCGCTTCAGCTGCGCGCGCACATGGTCGTCCTCGGGCTGATCGATCAGCGCCAGAACGGTTTTCACCCCGTGCTCGCGGCCGTACAGCGCCGTCGCCAGCCCCCAGTTGGTGCCCAGCCCGCCCACGGTCACGATGGTGGTGCGGCGCTGCCGCAGCGCGTCGGGCAGCAGCCATTCCAGCTTGCGCACCTTGTTGCCGCCCCAGCCGCCGTCGCCGAAGACGCTGTCGTCCTTGAGCCAGATATCCGCGCCGACGGTGTCGAGCGACGCCAGCCGCCGAACCGGTGTCGGGGCGGTACCCAGGCGCATATGGGGCAGGGTTTCCGCGAGTTCGGGATAGCGCTGGTGCAGGTGCGGAGTCATCACACCAACCCTATCGACTGGCCACTTCCGCGACGAGTGTGGCGGGCAGCACACAGCGGTCCCGAGCCTCCTGCTACGTTCCGAAAAGGAAATTAGTCTCGGCAAGGAGAACTCATGCCAGGTGTAACCGATCGCGTCGTCATCGTCACCGGAGCCGGTGGCGGCCTCGGCCGGGAGTACGCGCTGCTGCTCGCCCGTGAGGGCGCGTTGGTCGTGGTCAACGACCTGGGCGGCGCGCGCGACGGCAGCGGGTCCGGCCACAATATGGCCGACACGGTGGTCGAGGAGATCCGCGCCGCGGGCGGCACCGCCGTCGCCAACTACGACAGCGTCGCCACCACCGAGGGCGCGCAGGCGCTGGTGCAGACCGCGCTCGACAGCTTCGGCGCGGTGCACGGCGTCGTCAACAACGCGGGCATCCTGCGCGATATGAGCTTCGGCAAGATGACCCCCGAGGCGTTCGAGGCCGTGCAGCGCGTGCACCTGTTCGGCGCGTTCAATGTCACCCACGCCGCCTGGGGCCACTTCCGCGAGCAGGGTTTCGGTCGTGTCGTGATGGCCACCTCCACCTCCGGCCTGTACGGCAACTTCGGCCAAGCCAATTACGGCGCAGCCAAACTCGGCATGGTCGGCATGATGAACACCCTGGTCTACGAGGGCCGCAAGTACGACATCAAGGTCAATGCGGTGGCTCCGATCGCCGCCACCCGGATGACGGAAGACCTGATGTCGGCCGAGATGCTCGCGAAGCTGGGGCCCGCCCAGGTCGCCCCGATCGTCGGCTACCTGGTCAGCGAGGAGAACGAGGACTCCGGCACGGTGCTGGTGGTCGGCGGCGGCTCGGTGCAGCGCGTCCAGTTGTTCGCGAACAAGCCCGTTCTGTTCAGTGAGGTCCCGACGCTGGATCAGGTGCGAGAGAATTGGAGTCGCATTACCGATATGTCCGACGCTCAGCCGGGGGTCAATCCAGCGGGCTGAGCCTGCGCGAGGAGCCTCGCCATGAGCGAGAACACGTGGGACGCACTGGTTGTCGGAGCGGGGGCGGGTGGGCTGTGCGCGGCCGCCCGGCTCTCGCACCACGGCTACCGCACCCTGGTGGTCGAACGACTGGACCGAGTCGGGGGCCGGGCCTCCACCGAGGATGTCGACGGATTCAAGATAAACACCGGCGCGGTGGTCGTGGAACTCGGTGGCGTCACCGAGCAGACCTTCGCGGAGGTGGGCGCGAAATTCGAAGTGCGCCCGGCGGATCCGCCGATCCTGTACCGGATCAACGGGCGTGACGTCGATGTCAGCAGCGGCGGCTGGGGCTTGCTCATCTCGCAGCTGACCCGCCACGGCGCGCGGCTACTCGGTGAACCGGGCACCGACGACGAACCGCCCGACCGGGAGCTCTCCACCGCCGACTGGGTGCGCCGCTACACCAAAAACGATGCGGTGCAAGGGATCTTCCGCAACATGTGCGGTTCGATCTTCGCGGTCGGTTCCGAGGAGCTTCCGGCCCGCGTGTTCTTCACCTATATCACCGGCAAGTCCGCGTTCAAGAAATTCGGTTTCTGCCCCGAGGGCACCATCGGCATCTGGAAGTCCCTCGCCGATGTGGTGGAACGCAATGGGGGAGCGGTCTGGCTGGGCAGCGAGGTGCAGCGGCTGTACGTCCAGGACGATCGCGTGACCGGTGCGCAGATCCTTCGCGACGGTGAAACCATCGATGTGACTTGCGCTTTCGCGGTCAGCGATATCGGACCCAGTGCGACGCTGGATCTTGTTGGCCCGGAACACTTTCCACCCGACTATGTCGGTGCCGTCCTGCAACGCGACCTGCCCGCCGCCATGATCTCGGTCAACTTCGCCAGCCGCGAGCCCCTGATCGACGCGCCCGGCCTGCTCAGCTTCGCCCGCACCCGGCGGCTGTGCTACGTCGCGAATTTCACCGCCACCTGCCCGGAGATGGCACCGGACGGGTGGCATCTCTATGTCGGCGCGGGGGTGCCCAAACCGTCGGTGGGCGACTTCGACCCCGAGGCCGACACCGCGCTGGTATTGCAGGATCTGCGCGAGGAGATCCCGGATTTCGCGCAGGCTCGCATCCTGTCCATCGCCGTCACCCGCGACGACTGGCCACCCCAGCGCGCGGTCGCCGGATACGACCTGCCGCACGACACCCCGATCGCGAATCTGTGGAATGTCGGCGACGCGGTCAAGGAGTACGCCAACGGCGGCACCACCGCCTGCGCGGAGACGGCCAAACTGGTGGTGGAGGAGATCATGGCGAGTCACGTCGGCCGCCTGTCGCCTTGACCGAGCGCCGCGATACCGGGGGCTGCTCGCTCAGCCCAGCTTCGCGGTCATGCCGGGCAGACGATCCACCATGGCGACAACGTAATCCGCGACGATGTCGATGAGGACGGGGCGCTCCACCTTCAACCCGCCGTCGAGCCACACCAGGGTCAGCTCCGCCGCGCCGCCGGTGATCAGCTGGGCCAAGGCGGTCAGGGCGGTGTCCTCGCCGGTGGGGATGCCGAGCAGGATCCGGGTCTGCTCGATGAGTACCTGGGCCACCTCGCGCATGCCCTCGAAGCGGCGGCGCATGAGCGGTTCGCTGCCGTAAGCCTGCGCGAAGGCGATATTGGCGCGGCGTGGATCGTCGGTGAGCGTGACGATGAGCGCCGCCACCCCGGCGCGCAGCTTGTCCTCGGGCGTGCCCGGCGTCTCGGCGATGGCCGCGCGGGCGTGATCGAGCGCCTCGCCCTGCACCTCGTCGAGCAGCGCGCCGGCCAATGCGTCCAGGTCGGTGAAGGATTCGTAGAAGAAGCGCGGCCCCACCTTCGCCTGCTCGCACACCCCGCGCACGGTGAGCGTGGCCAGCCCCTGCATCCCGACGATCTCGAGCGCCGCCTCCAGCAGCCGTCTTCGCCGCTGTTCGCGGCGCTCGTCGGTGCTGGTGCCGCGATAGGTCCCGTTGAAAGCTCGCGTCACCCTGACAGCTTGGCACAGAAATCGGGAAACGACCGTTTACGGATATCTCCGTTTCCGCTACCGTTGGTACATGGCTGTACGAAAAGCCGTGCTGAATCATCGAATTCAGTGCCGCGCCGCCGGGGTACTGGAACGCTATCCGCGCGTGCCGCGCGCGCTCGCGACCCCGCCGCCGGGCAGCGGACTCAAACCCGTCATGGGAGATTTCGGCCCGCCGGGCATCGGCCACGCGGTCTCGACCCTCGCCGATCCGCTGAGTTTCGGCCGCGAGCGGCAGCAGCTGTACGGCCCGGTCCAGTGGATGGGCGTGTTCGGTCGTCAGATCGTCGGTCTCGGCAGTCCCGCGGCCTTCGAGGAATTGCTGCTCGACCGCAAACACGTCTTCTCCGCGCAACAGGGCTGGGAATTCCTCATCGGCCCGTTCTTCCGCGGCGGACTCCTGTTGCGCGACTTCGACGATCACACCTATCACCGCCGCATCCTGCAGCAGGCGTTCAGCCGCCCGCGCCTGGTCGGCTACCTCAATCTCACCACCCCCCGCATCGTGCGCGGCGTCGACTCGTGGCTGCCCGCCCCCGATTTCCCGCTCTACGACCACGTCAAGCGGATGCTGCTCGAGCAGGCCACCGTGGTCTTCGCGGGCGCGGAACTCGGGCCCGAGGCCACCCGGCTCTCGCGCGCCTTCGAGGACGCCGTGCACGGCGGCAAGGCCATCGTGCGCACGAATATGCCCGGGGGAGTGTGGAATCGGGGCCTGCGCGGACGCCGGCTGCTCGAGGACTACTTCCGCCGCGAACTGCCCGTCAAGCGCGCGGGCGACGGCGAGGACCTCTTCAGCGTGCTCTGTCACGCCGAGACCGAGGACGGTGAATCCTTCACCGACGCCGACATCGTCGATCACATGATCTTCGTGATGATGGCCGCGCACGACACCAGCACCCTGGCCATCTCCATGCTCTCCTACGAGCTGGCGCGGCACCCGGACTGGCAGGAGCGGCTGCGCAAGGAATCCGAGGCGCTGGGCAAACCCACCCTCGACTACGCGGACCTGGATCGGCTGCCGAGCCTGGAGATGGCCTTCCGGGAGGCCATGCGCATGTACGCGCCGGTCGGGCAGATGGTGCGAGAAGCGCTGGAGGACACCGATATCGCGGGCTATTTCATCCCCAAGGGCGCCCTGGTCATGGCCGGGCCGTACTCGATGATGCGCAATGCGGAGTATTGGCACGATCCGGACGTTTTCGACCCGGAGCGCTTCGATCCGGCTCGCGCCGAGGACAAGTCGCACCGCTACGCCTGGCCGGTCTTCGGCGGCGGCGCGCACAAGTGCATCGGCCGCTACTTCGGCAGCATGACCGTCAAGGCGACCGTGCACCGCATGCTGCTGAACTACCGCTGGAGCGTGCCGCCGGACTACCGGGTGCCGCTCGTCGCGGGCACCGGACCGTCACCCGCCGACGGCCTGCCCGTTCACCTACGTCGACTCTGAGTCGCCCGGCGCGAACCTGAACCCTCGGAATGAAGTGGTCGTGGGCGGGGGACCGTGGCCGGGGCAGGTCACCGCACGTCGCGGGGAATCCCGAGTTCGAGGTCCAGATAGCGTAATTCGGCGTCGCGGCGCTGCCCGTTGCGGAAGGCGCGGAACACCAGATCCTGGGGATGGCCGACGGTGAAGACCTCGGTGAAGGTCGCCACCGTGCGGCGCGGCGCGTCGCAGAGGCTCGGGTTGAACCCGGCCTTGGCCAGCGGCCCCTCCCAGATCAGCGCCGCGCCGCCGGGCACGCTGTGCGGTGCGAAGCTCCAGCCGAGATCGCGCATGCGCCGGTCGAATTCGCCCGAGCCGAGTCCGGCCACGTCCCAGCCGCTGGCCTCGTTGAAAAGCTGACGCCCGTGCAGGAATTGGACGAAGCACGGGTCGGGGCCGGGGTGCGGGGTGCTGAGGTTGATCACGCCGTCCCAGGGCAGCGTGGTCAGCGCCCAACTCAGCCGCGCCTCGAAATCGTCCCAGTCCGAGCAGACCGCGGGCGCGTCCCGTTCGCTGGGGCGGTCGGCGGGCAGGCCGTAGCTGCCGGTGCCCGGCGCGTCCATGCTCCAGGTGGTGAAGCGCAGTCGCGCACCGTCCATGTCCAGGCCCTCGCGCAGCACGGTCACCACCGATTCGGCGATGCCACGACGCTGATCGACCGCCTCCCCGCGCTGCCATCCGGTGCTCCACTCGCGCGCCAGCCGCGGCTGCTGGTGCACCCGCTGCATGGCCCGCCACTGCGGATCCGGTGCGGTGGCATCGGATTCCGAGGGCAGCGGCACCGGATCCCAGGTGCCGTCGGGCTGCTCGCGCAGCACGCTCAGCAGTCGTTCGGCGTCGCCGGCGGCCTCCGGGACGGCCACGATCACCTCGATCTCGGTGCCCTGCTGTGCGAAATGCGCTCGGCGGCCGGTGAGTTCGTCACGGACCTGGATGAACCGGGGGTTCCATCCGAGTCCGGATTCGTCCGCGTCCTCGTCCTCCTCGAGAAAAAACGGCATCCATTTGAGCAGTGCATCCCATCCCTGCGAACCCACCGTGCCTCCCTCCGGGTTCTGGTAAACCTACCCGCCGGTCACCGCCCGTGTCCGCCGATGGGTACCGGTCGGCACGCCCGCCGTGGTAGAACGTGTTCTAGTTTTCCACCTGAAGGACCTTCGAATGAACTGGTATACCGGCAATACCGTCTACGACTCCGTGCTGACGATCGCCTTCGCGTTCGCGGCGTTCGTGCTCATCGGCGGCCTGTTCGGGCAGAGCCCCTACGGCCGCTTCGCCACCACCAAGCTCGGACTCAACCTCAATCCGAAGCTCGGCTGGTGGCTGATGGAGATTCCGGCCACCGTGGTCTTCGCGGTCGCGTACCTGTCGGGTCCACGCCGCTTCGAGCCGACTTCCCTGGTGCTGGCGGCCATCTGGATTCTGCACTACGGCAATCGCGGTTGGTTCTTCCCCCTCAACATTCGCCAGGTGCCCGGCAAGACCAGCAGTTTCAACGTTTCGGTCATGGGCATGGGCATGTTCGTGACGGCGCTGCACGGCTACCTCAACGGCGCGCTGTTCAGCCACGACTACCTGGGGCAGTACGGCACCGGCTGGCTGACCGATCCGCGCTTCATCATCGGATTGATCGTGTACCTGGCCGGTTTCGCGCTGTTGGTCAGCTCCGAGGGCATCGTGCGCAATCTGCGCGACAAGAACAACCC
>NZ_JBSGBY010000375.1:0-8345 GCF_053601505.1 Nocardia sp. NPDC004722 | reverse complement strand
CGGATCGTCATCGCCCGGTTCCCGGCCACCCGCCGCCGGGCCGTCGCCCCCGTCGTCACCCGACCCGGGCGGCTTGGCCCCGCCGGATTCGTTTCCGCCCGAGGCCGTTTCCTCCGCACCCGTGGCATGCTCCCCCATCACGGCGGCGGCCTCGTGTACGCCCGCAGCGGCCTCATGCGCGCCCGCGCCGGTTTCGGATTGGCCAGTGCCAGCGCTTGTTTCATGGTTGCCGATGCCGGGCCCGTCCAGGCCGGTGCTGTTCTTGTATGCACCGTCGTAGGTTTCGAAACCGCTGGTGTGAGTGTCGTGTTCGGTGCCGGTGTATTCGTGCGGAAGTTCCGGGGGTACGAAGCCTTCTGCCAGATTCGAGCGATAGTCCTTGGCGTTGTACAGGATTCGGCCGCAGTTGCTCGGCACGTCGTGCAGCATCGAGTTGCAGTTGGCGCAGGCGGGCGCGGGATCGGCCACGTCGACGGGATGTTTGCCGTTGCGTTCCTGCAGCCAGCGCGGGTCGAAACGGAGCTCGCCGAGCACCTCCCGGCCCAGCGGCGGCGCGGGAGTCTCCGGTCCGTGGGTACGCGCCCACTCCGCCTCGTGTTCGCGCTGACGCGCCCACAGCAGCTCGTTGACGGCCTTCACCTCGGCGTGCCGCAGCGGCTTGTCCTCGTGCGCACGACCCTGCAACACCCAATCGCCCTGGGCCGGTTTGCCATCCGGGCCCAGCATCACATTGCCCTCGGCGTCGCGTACCGCCTTGCCGTCCGGGCCCTGCAGCGGCCGCTGCACATGCTCGGTCGGCGACGCCATGACCGGGTGCTGCCAGTCGTCGAGCGCGTGATGGTTCTCGCGCAGCAGCGGGTGCACTTCACGGTCATCGATGAGGTCGGTGTGGCGGCCGTTGATGCCCTCGGTGATCAGGCCGGTCTTCAGATCGATGGCGAGGGCGCTGCACGGGCCGTCCTTCTTCTCCTTGGCCTGTGCGTGCTCGAGGGCGCGATCGTGGGAGCGTTCCGCCAGGTACTCGTGCGCGGGCTTGCCGTCGATCGTGCGGATGAGTCCGTCGGGTCCGAGTGTCACCCGGTCGCCGCGCGGATCGATCTCCTCGACGATCGCGCCACGGGTCTTGTCCCGCTCGAAGTTGTCGTCGTTGATGTTCGGGGCCGGACCGGGATCCAGCACCTCCTCCGGCCACGACATCGGATGCTCGTTCGGCTCGGTCGCCGACGGCGGCTTGTACGGCTCGTCCCCGGCATGCTCGCCCGGGGCGTGATCGGCGCCGCCCGCGCCACCGTCGTGGTCGTGCTCGTCCGGCCGGTGCTCCTCGGACCCTGCGGGGTGCTCCTCGTGGTCGGGTCGGGCGTGCTCCTCGATCCGGTCGAGGCGTTCGGTCATGGCCTCGTGCCAGTCCGAATGGCCGAGCCGATCGAATTCCGGCTTCAAGGCGTTCAGCCGCTCGCGCACGGCGACGATCTCCGAACGCGTCAATTCGTGGTCGTGCCAGACGGTTTCACCGCCTGCCCGCTCGGTGAAATGCGCGGCGAACTGGCTGGGTGCGTGGCCGGGGCGGCCTCCGCCGAAGCCGAGGCTGTGGTCGATCCCGGTGATGCCGCCGTCCGGGCGGACCATCCAGTTGCCGGCATTGCGGTCCGGCATGTCGATCAGCGCGTCGAACAGGCCCATCCGCCGACCCTGCGGCGTATCTCGGTACAGCTCAGCGGGATTCATGTGATCCGAGTGATGGTCGCTCGCGGTGCCGCCCGGCACCACCTCCATGTAGACGACCCGGTCGCCCTCCAGGTGCACGCGCGGGGTGTCCGAGCCCGCCGCGTGACCCACCAGCGACGCGAGATGCTCCGCGTCGGCGTGCGCGGGGACCGTGGTGGTCTTGCGAATCAGCTGGGTGCCGTCCTCGAAGGTGACCAGCTCGACCCGCTCGGCGCGGCGCATCGCGCCCTCGCTGAGCACCTCGCTGGACACCTCGCCCGACGCGATCGCCTCGCGGACCCGATCGGAGAAGGCATGCTGATCGGCGAGCGGATCGGCCGGGTGACCGTCGTGGGCGGGGGTACCGGGCGGGTGAGGCTCGTCGGCGGCATGCTCGCCGTTGTCGTGCTCACCGGCGTTGTGCTCGCCCGTCGGTTCCTTGCCGATACCGGGAATGTGCTCGGGCCTCGCCGTCGCCGCGGGCTCCGGCTGCCGATCGGAATCCGTTGCGGCTTCGGCGGTTCCGGGGTGCACGCGCGGCGCGAACTTCGGATCGAGACCGTGCCGGGTGCGGATGCTGAGCGGATCGGCCGCGGTGCCGTCGGCCTTGAAGAGGATGGCGTGGGTGCCCTTCGTCTCCACCGGGACCACCGGCGGATAGCCGTGCTCACGACCCGCCGCCGGGTCCTTGACCACGATCTCGCCGCCCTCGTTGACCAGCAGGTAGGCGTGTGCGCCGACACCGTGCTCGTCGACCGGACCGGCATAGTGGTCGACCACCAGCGCCGCGGAGCCGGGGCCCAGCTCGCGCAGTTGGTCGGCGATGGCGTCGTGGCCCTCGAAGGTGCGCAGCTTGCCGCCCGCCGCCGCGACCAACTGCTTGGCGGACATGCCTTCCGGGCCGATCTCGTGCTCGGGCACGATGATCGAGTCGTTCCCGGTGAGCTGCCGCAACAGCTCCAGCGACTCCGCACCGCAGTTGCCGGGCTGCTCCCGCTCCGGCGGGGTCTCCGGCGAATCATGGTGTCCGGCACTCGAATCGGCGGGCTCGTCGATGGTGCCCGGATGCTCGGCCGCACCGTCTCCACGTTCGGGTTGGCCCGCGCGGCTCTCACCGGTCGACTCGGCATGATCGCCGCGGCCGCGAGACTGTTCCGCGCCGGTGGTCTCGTGCGAACGCTCGCCCTCGGACCCGTGGCGGGCGTTGTGCTCCGCGGCGCGCGGGACGGCATGGTCGCCGAGCGGAATCGGGGCCACGAGGAAACCGTCACTCGGGGTGGCAGAGTCGCGGTGCTCATCGGCGGGAGCGCCCTCGTGCGCGCGCTCACCCGGCTTCGCCGAACCGTCTCCGGCGGCGTGCTCGCCCGCGGGACGGTTCGTTCCATGCTCGCCACGCCGATGCTCGGCCGCCGGATCACGCTGGGGCGCTGTCGATTCCGGGCGGTCGGCGGACTCATCGGGCAGGCCCTCGTGGCTGCGCGGCTCCGTCTCGGCGGTGCGGTCGTCACCTTCGCGCGGGCGTCCCTCATCGGCTGCGGCGGAATCATCTGCGCGCGTGCCGCTCTCACGCTCCGCAGGGGCGTCGCCGCGATCAGCGACGGGTTCGCTTCGGTCTGCCGCGGGGTCGGTTCGCTCGCCGAGCGGCTCCTCCCGGCCCGCAGGCTCGTTCGGCCGGTCAGCAGCCTCGTTCGTCCGATCAGCTGCCTCGTTCGCCCGGTCAACAGGCTCGTCCGCGCGGTCAGCTGGCTCGTTCGGCCGGTCAGCTGCCTCGTTCGCGCGTTCCCCGGTGTCACGGGCAGGATCCTGCCGCTCCGCACCATGTTCCGAGTCGGCCGACCTGAGCTGCTCGTCGTGCGCACCGGCCGGATCGCGGGCCTCGTCTACGGACGGCCCGGCGGAGTCGCGATCCGCGGCATGCGGGTCGCCGACCTCGTCGGTGGCTGACCGGGGCGCTTCCTCACCGGAATGCGGTTGCTCCGCAGGGTTTTCGGCCGGTGCGGCGTCATCGCGGGCAGCGGGCTCGGGAGCCTCGCCCGCGCGGGTCTCGGCCGGAGCTTCCGAGCGGTCGGATTCCGCAGGTCCTTCGGTGCGGGACGGGTCGGATTCGTGGTCGGCTGCGGCGGCGGGATCACGCTCGCCGACCGGAGCCGCGTCATGTTCGGGGGTGACCGGTTCATGCGTGGGCTCGGCGGACTCAGGACGGGCCGCGACCGCTTCCTCACCCGGGCGCGGTTGCGCCGCACCCGACCGGGAGTCGGCGCCCGTCTGCGGCTTGGCGTCCGAACCCGCTTGCGCGCGAGCGCTTTCCGGACGGGCCGAGTCGGGGCGGGCGCCGGTGGCGTCGCCCGCGCGGGCTGGCGTCGCACGGTTCTCGGGGGTCGCGCGGGGAGTGTCCGACTTCGGGGTATCCGATTTGGGGGCGTCCGGCTTCGGCGCTTCCGAGCGCGGGGTCTCCGAACGCGGCGCTTCCGAACGCCCTTCCGCGGTGGCGGTGCTGTGCTGCGGCGTCGCGGAATGGGCGGCGTCCGGAGCCACGACGGAGGTGGCGGCAGCAGCGATCGGGGTGTCACTCGCACCGGACGCGGCACCCGACGACTCATGCGGTGCCGCACCGGAGTTCGCGCTCTGCGGCGACATCCCACGGCTCTGATCACCCGAATCACCGTGCGGCGTGGCACCCGCCTCCTGCGGGGCGGCCGCCGCGTGTGCGCCCGCATCCGTCTGCGGGGCGGCCGTGTCGTGGGCACCGGAATCCGCCGGTGCGGCAGCGGCCGTATCGCGCGGGCCCGCCTCGGCGGGCGCGGACGCCGGGGTGTCGCGCGGACTCGAATCCGCCTGCGCGCCGGTGTCGGCGGCATCGCCCGCGCGCGGAGCTTCCGAGCCGCCCGTATTCGCCGAGCCACCGGTGTTCGCCGCCCCGCTCGCGTCACCGGCGCGGGTCCCGGAGCCGGAGGGTCGGGCATCCGCCGGGGCGGATCCGCTCGACGTCGGCTTCGCCTCGGCGGGCGCGGACGCCGGGGCCGCGCCGCGCGATTCGACGGGAGCCGAAGACCCGGCGTTCTGCGCCGGGGCGGAACCGTTCTGCGCCGGGGCGGCCGCGTTCTGATTCGGGCCGGACGCGGCATCGGCGACCGGCGCCGGGGCTTCGTGCTTACCCGCCTGGACACCGGAATCGACCGAACCACCCGGGTTTTCGTGGTTGCCTGCCTGCGGCTGCGTCCCGTGGGCGTCGCCGGTGGTGGCGGGAGCGCCGTCATGGGTCTGGCCGTGATCGCCGCCGGTGGTGGTCTGACCGTGATCGCCGCCGGTGGCCTGCTGGTCACCCTCCGGCGCGGTGCGATCGGCGGATCGGCCATCCGTGCCGCCGACACCGGTATCGCCGCCTTGCGGATGCGCGGCACTGCCGTCATTGGCAGGACGGGCATTCGCGTTGGGATCGCTGCTGTCACCGGTGAATCCGGCCGGGTGGGTGCTGGGTCCGCCGCTGTCACTGGTACGCGCGGTATCACCGCCGCCCGCATGCCCGGCAGCACCGCCGGTATCGCCGCCACCGGTATGGACCGTGTTCCCCAGCCCGTCCGGTCGCGCGCCCACATTCGCCAGGTCGGAAGGCACGCCCGCCTTCCACGCCGACACGCGCGGCTCCCAGAAACTGTGGGATGCAGTGTGATTCAGTCCGGACAGACCGCCATTGGAGACACCCGCCGTGAGCATGCGGGGATCGAAGTTGGTGAAGGCGTTGCCCGCGTTCTTCCAGGCCTCGCCCCAGCCGTGCTGGTAGGCGTCGAGACCCAACTGCGCACCGGTCCCCGCCAGGAATCCCGCTCCCGCACCGGCCAATCCGGCACTCGTCCCGGTAATGGCCGCGCTGAGATAGTGGTTGATGGTCGAGCCCTCGAAGTGCTCGCCCAACGCCTTGCCGACCTTGCCACCGGCAATGCCACCGGCGGCCGAACTGACGGCGGTGACCCCGATCTTGCCCCAGTCGAAGTCCTTACGGTGCCCGGCCGCGATCTGGTAGCCCTCGATGCCCACTTCCTGGAGCACACCCAGCCCGGCGTCCATGACGAAGTGCCGCAACATGAATTTCGCCAGCGACGACCCCACCAGCTTGGCGACGTACTCGGCGATCCGCTCGACCGCCGCCTTGCCGATGATGCGCACGGCGATCCGGGTGGCCGCCTGCGCGGCCGCCTCCACGGCCGGGGCGGTGGGCGGGAAGATCCAGGCCGCCGCCATCTCGAACGCCAGCATGGCCAGCGACGAGTAGAACATCAGCTTGGTCGACTCGATCTCGGTGCCGGTGCTGTCGACCGAATCGCCCAGCTGATCGAAGAAGCCCGCGAGATCCAGGATGGAGGTGTTGCCGTCCTGCTTCCCGCCGACACCGGCCATCATGTCGAACTGCTTGGCCATCTGATCGCGGCCGTCACCGTCGACATACGCGGCCAGCGTCGCCGACTTGGCCGCGTCCATACCCGAGACCTGGTTACGCAGACCGTCGGCCGCGTTCTTCCAGTAGGTGGCCAGGTCCCACATCTGGTCTTCGTTGCCCTCGGGCCATTCGACCCCGACGATCCAGCCCAGCCATTCGAGTTCCGAGGGCAGTTCGAGAGCCATGGTCGGCTACCTCGCCCAGCGCGGTCGTATCACCATCCGGAATCGGTGGCCCCGCCCCGCCGCGGCTGCGCCGCATCGGTATTCGTCTCGGCCTCGCGATAACCGCCCAGGCGCTCGGCCGATTTCGGCGGAGCGGTCGAGACGACCGGCGGATCCGGAATCGCGAGTTCCTTACTCAGATCGGGCATTCCGGGCACCAGGTCGGCGAGTGTGGGCAGTCGCTTCCGGTTCTGCGACACCGGCGCCATGATGTCGCGACCGCGGCGGGCCACCTCCGCGGCGGCCTGCTGGGCTGCCTCGGTGACCGCCCGGGCGATCTCCGGATAGTCCAGATCTTCGATGTCGGCGTGGAATTTGGTCTCGATCACGGTGCCGTCCGCGTTCACCGTCACCGTCACGCGCTTGCGCACCGTGACCGAGGCGGTCAGCGCCGCCCGCTCCCGCTGCAGCTGGGTGATGACGCGCATCTGCTCGCCGAAACCCTCGAGAATGTCGGCCAGTTCGGCCTTCTGCCGCTCGTTGCTCATTGCGCGGCCTGCTGGAAGGCCTCACGGTTGGCCTCTTCGGTGGCCAGCAGCTTGTCCGCCGAATCCTTCTGCGACTTCGAGAAATTCGCGAAGGTACCGGCCATGTTGGTCGCGCCCTCGAGAATGTTCTTCTTGCTGGCCACGTAGCCCTGATCCCCCTCGGCGAACTGCTTGCCGAGCGAATCGGTGCCCCACGGCGTGCCCAGCGCGTCGGCCTGCGCGGTGAAGGTGTTCACCACACCGTTGATGCCGTCCCGCACCTCGCCGGTCCGCTGCGACGCCGTGATCAGCAAATCATGGTAGGACTCCAGCCGACCGCTCATGCTGTTGACCTTGTCAGCCCCGGGCAACCAGTCAGTAGCCGGAATATTAACGGAGAGTGCCGATTCGAGCGGAAGGGGCACCGACCGGTGGTCGGTGCCCCGCTCTCAGACCTCGTCCTCGCCACGCCACTCCATATGCTGCAGGATCTGATTGACGCACCCGCCGAGCACCGAGGCGAACTTGTGCGCGTCCACGCCCTCCGCGATCGGCGTCTCCGAATCAAGATTGATCAGGTAGCGGCCGTCCTCGGGCAGATCCCGCCACAGGAGCGTGGACACCGCGAGACCGCGCGGTCCGTACTTGGAACGTCCCTGCACCACCCGCATCGCACCCGTCCGTTCGGCGGGTGTGGAAAGGAATGCGAGGCTGCGGGTTTCGAACGATTCCTCGAAACTGTCGAACGCGCCCGACGAGGTCGAGTAGGGATCGCGCTGCGGCACCGCCGGGCCCTTCACGATCGACACCGCCGGCTGCCAGCCCGCCTCACGCGGCGGCAACTGGGCGATCAGCAGCGCGGGCATCGCCTCCGGCTCGCACTCGAGCATGGTGATATTGCCGCTGTGCTGCAGCGATTCGGCCGGATCCTGCTTGATCACGAAGGCGCGTTGGCCACGCCGCGCCGCATGCAAGCGGATACGGCGGGCCGGATTACGGAAATCGCTGTCCACCCACGACTGGACGCCGACCCAGACCTCCGGGCGTGCGACCGCCTCGAAGGCGACCCCGAAACCCGGGCCCAACTCGGCATCGAGCCTGGTCCGGGTCTGCACCATCTCGTACTCGTATTCGGACTCCACCACGATCCGGCTGGTGAACCGGAACGGCTGGGGCATCCGGCCGCCCCGATAGCGTTCACACAGCGCCTGGAACTCGAGATCGGTGAACTCCCACTTCATGACTCGATCACCGGCAGCTGGGCCTCGAGCGTGTGCGCGAAGGCATCGACGACGTCCCCGGGCGCGGGATCGGCACCAGCATGCACGCCGTCGGTGACCAGCGCGGCGGATGGAGCAGCCGCCAAACCCATGACCGGTTGGGCGAGTTCGCCGTCCAGGCCCGTGCGATTGAACAGGTTGGTGAACGACGGCGTATCGGGGGCCAGCGGCAACGCGCCCGGCGCCAGGCCAGGTGCCAACGGCGGCAAGCCCGCCGACGGGGAACCGGTCGTCT
>NZ_JBSGBY010000374.1:0-8435 GCF_053601505.1 Nocardia sp. NPDC004722 | reverse complement strand
GAGTTCGGCAGGCCGGTGATGAGGGTCGGTTCTATGAACCAGCCGGGGGTTTCGGGGCGCTTGCCGCCGGTGACGATGGTGCCGCCGTCGGCAACCGCCAGCTCCAGATAGCGTTCGATGCGGGCCAGTTGGCGTTCGGAAATGACCGGGCCGCAAACGGTTCCCGGCTTGGCCGGGTTGCCGGGTCTGATATTGGCGAGGGTCCGCGCCGCCGCCGCCTCGACCGCCTGATCGTGGTGTTCTCTCGGGACCAGGAGCCGGGTGCTGATCGCGCAGCCCTGGCCCGCGTGCACACAGACCCCGAAGGCCGCGTAACTGGCCGCCGCCGCGATGTCCGCGTCGTCCAGCACGATGAACGCCGACTTGCCGCCGAGCTCGAGGAAGACCTTCTTCAAAGACGCTGCCGCCGTGCTCATCACGGACTTGCCGGTGGCCGTGGAACCGGTGAAGGAGATCATGTCCACGCGCGGGTCGGCGACCAGTTGTGCGCCAACCGCGTGGTCGTCGGAGGTGACGATATTGACGACACCGGCGGGAATGTCGGTGTGCTCGGCGATGATCCGGCCCACCGCCGCCGCGCACCAGGGGGTGTCGGGGGCGGGTTTAAGGACCACGGTGTTGCCCGCCGCCAGCGCCGGGCCGAGCTTGGCGAAGTTGATCTGGTGCGGGAAGTTCCAGGGGGTGATGGCCCCGACCACGCCGACGGGTTCGCGGCGCAGGGTGCGGGAGCTCTTGATGCCCATGGGGGAGGCGATGCCGAGATCGGTTTCCCAGGCATACGTTTCGGCCAGATCGGCGAAGTAGGCGAGGTCGGCGATGGGGCCTTCGAGCTGGGGGCCGCTGGTGAGCATGCGGGGTGCGCCCGCCTCGGCGATGGTGATCTGGCGGAGGGCCTCGATGTTGTCTTGCAGGGCGTCGCGGAGTTGCCGGAGGGCGGTGGCGCGGGCCTTCGGATCCGCCGACCAATCGCCGGTGTCGAAGGCCGTGCGGGCCGCGGTGATCGCCGCGTCCATATCGGCGGCGTCGGCATTGGCGGCCAGGCCGATCTGTTGCCCGGTAGCCGGATTCGACGTGCTGAACACGCCGCCGCCGCCCGGCGTCAGCTTGCCGTCGATCAGCAACCGCGAACCGGTCTCGGAGATGAGATCGCTCGGGCTCATAGGTAGCTCCCATGCTGTCCGGACACGTGTACGGACTATATGTACGTAGCTCGGATACGCGCAAGAACATGTTTCAGTTCTGCGGGCCGTATCCGCGCTCGGTTTCGGGATTCCGTTGTCAGACCATCCCGTCGCTAGTACCGTACAGACACATGTCCAGCTATGTGTCTCCGTTGCTGGAAAACGTTCGTCAGAGCCGATGAACGCGTTATCGAATACGAGGTGCAGACCTTATGACCGCAGCCTCCCTAGAGCCGCTGCTGTTCGACCCCTACGACTACCGCGTCCACGAGGACCCCTACCCCGTGTACCAGCGGTTGCGCACCGAAGCCCCGCTCTATCACCACGCGGAACTCGATTTCTGGGCGCTCTCGCGGCACGTCGACGTGGCCGCCGGCTTCCGTGATGATGCCCGGCTCTCCAGCGCCAACGGTGTCTCGCTGGACCCGGCCGCCTGGGGGCTGCACGCCTGGCGCACCATGTCCTTCCTGGCCATGGACGACCCGCGGCACCTGCGGCTGCGGAAACTGGTTTATCAGGGGTTCACGCCGCGGCGGGTGAGCGAGATGAGCGACCGCATTCGCGAGATCACGCTGCGGTACCTCGAACCCGCGCTGGCCGGTGGTGAATTCGACTGGATCGACGCGGTCGCGGGCCAGGTCCCCATGGACGTCATCTCCGAACTGCTGGGCGTGCCGGAGTCGGATCGGGCCGAATTGCGCAGGCTCGCCGATCTGCTGGTGCATCGCGAGGAGGGCGTGCTCGATGTGCCCGTCGCGGCCATGGAGGCGGCGCTACAGCTGGCGGGGTACTACAACGAGATCCTGGCCGCCCGTAAACGGCGGCGCACCGATGATCTGACCTCGGCACTGCTGGACGCCGAGGCGGACGGGGATCGGCTCACCGACGAGGAAATTCTCGGATTCATGTTCCTCATGGTGGTCGCGGGAAACGAGACGACCACGAAACTACTGGGGAACGCGCTGTATTGGGCCGGCCGCAATCCCGAGCAGTACGCGAAGGTGGCCGCGCATCCCGAACTGGTCGGCGACTGGGTGGAGGAGACGCTGCGCTACGACGCGTCGAGTCAGATCCTGGCCCGGACGGCCGCGGTGGACCTGGAGTACTACGGGCGCACGATTCCGCGGGGCTCGAAGGTGTTGCTGCTCATCGGATCCGCCAATCGCGACGATGCCGCCTTCCACGAACCGGATCATTTCGATATCGAGCGGACCGACAAGGGCGGGCTGATCAGTTTCGGCAAGGGTGTGCATTTCTGTCTGGGTGCGCATCTGGCCAGGTTGGAGGCGACCATCGTGTTGCGGGAGTTCGCTACCCGGGTCCGCGGGTACGGGATCGGCGAATCCGGTATCCAACGGGTGCATTCGGTCAATGTGCGTGGCTTCGCGCAGCTGCCTGTCTCCGTGGAGGTGCGGTGATGGCACGATTCACGCCACATCCCGACCGCAGGCCCGCCCTGGTCGCGGGCGCGTCGTCCGGGATCGGCGCGGCCACGGCGGAAGCGCTTGCCGCGCTGGGGCATCCGGTGGCGCTGGGTGCGCGCCGGGTGGAGATCTGCGAGACGCTGGCGGAGAAGATCCGTGCCGAGGGCGGCGAGGCGTTCGCGGGGCGACTGGATGTCGCGGATACCGCCTCGGTGAACGAATTCGTCAGCGCGGCAGAGGAAGCGCTGGGCCCCACCGAGATCCTCGTGTCCGGAGCCGGTGATCTGGAATTCGGGCTCGGATGGCAGATGGATCCCGAGGTTTTCGAAAGCCAGGTCCGCGTGCACCTGGTCGGCGCGCAACGCCTGGCCCACCGGGTCCTGCCGGGCATGGTGGCCCGGCAGCGCGGGGACTTCGTGATCATCGGATCCGATTGCGCCGTACGCGCCCGGCCCGGCGCGGGCGCGTACAACGCGGCCAAGACCGGCGTCGAGGCGTTCGCCACCCAACTGCGCATGGAGTTGGAGGGCACGGGGGTTCGCTCGTCCATCGTCCGGCCGGGGCAGACGCTGACCGGCATGGGGATGCAGGCCACGCCCGAAGTGGTCGGCCCGCTGCTGGAGAACTGGGTGAAGTGGGGATTCGCCCGGCACGCGCACTTCCTGCGGCCCGCCGATCTGGCCGCCGCCGTCACGGCCGTCGTGTCCATGCCCCGCGGTTCGCACCTCGTACTGGTCGAGGTGCAGCCGGAAGCACCGATCAGTCAATAGATTCAGCTCGATAGATTCAGGAGGCCGTCGTGGCCTGGTCCCGTGATGAACTCGACGAGATGGTCCGCCGCTGGGTGGACGAGAACAAACAGTGTGAGGCGCAGGGGGATTGGAAACCCCTGGAGCACTTCTACACCGAGGACGCCACCTACGGGTGGAACTACGGTCCGCAGCAGGAATTCATGGCCGTCGGGCGCGAGGAGATCCGGGAGATCGCGCTCGGGCAGGAGATGTTCGGGCTCGAGGGGTGGACATATCCGTATCAGGAATTCGTGATCGACGAGCGCAACGGGTCGGTGATCGGGTTCTGGAAGCAGGTCAACGACCAGCAGCGGGCCGATGGGCGGCCGTATTCGCCTGAAGGGATCGGGGGGAGCTGGTTTCGGTATGCCGGGGATTTCCAGTGGAGCTGGCAGCGGGACTTCTTCGACTTCGGCAATGTGACAGCGCTTTTCGTGGAGATGATCTCGAACGACGCCTTGTCGAGCGGCATGCGCAAGCGCATGGAACGGTCCATGTCCGGCCAGCCGCTGCCCGGCTGGTACCCGATCGGAAAGGGGCCGGTGCCCCTGTGGTGACCAGCAGATACGAATCGCTTACCAGATCCGAACTGGCGCTGCTGGTTCCGGAGCTGCTGCTGTGCGGGCACCTCATCGACCGGTCCGGCATGGCGCATGTGCTCGGCGCGCTGGGGCGGCCGGGCATGACGGCGGTGGCCATCGACGAATGGCAGCTGGCCAGTCCCGTGTACACGCGACGAATGCGCAAGGCGCTCAACATCACCGGTGACGGAGTGAGCGATATCTTCAAGGGCTTCCAGCTGGATATCGGTGCGCCGCCGCAGTTCATGGACTTCCGGTTCCGGGTGATCGACCACGACCACGGCGAATTCCATCTGGATCACTGCGGCGCGCTCGCCGATGTGGAGCCGATGGGGACCGAGTTCGTGGTGGCCATGTGCCACGAGATCGAGGACCCGACCTTCGATGCGACGGCGCTGGCCACCAATCCGTTCGCGCAGGTGCGGCCGGTGCATCGGCCGCCCCGCGAGCCCGCCGACCGGAAGCCGGTGTGCGCGTGGACGGTAACCATCGATCCGGCGCACGAACCGCCGCTCGCGCCGCCCGGCGCGGAATTGGTGGCGGGATCCGAGGCGGCGGCGACGGTGCTGGCTCCGATCGATCCGGAAGACGAGGGGCTGCGGGACTATTCGGGGCCGCTGCTGAATGATCTGCGGTTCTCCGACTTCTCGCGGTCGGCGCTGATTCGGATCGCCGACGAGGTGAGTTTGCAGCACCATTTGCTCACGCTCGGTTACCGGGCCGCCGTCGAAGCGCGGACGAAACCGGAAGTGGCGCTGGATATTCTGCGCAAGCAGTTCACCGGGATCGCGGGGCTCACCGCAGAGCGGATTCGCGCCGCCCTCGGGCTCGGTGATGATTTCGCGGCCCTCGCCAAGGTGCTGCGACTGCATCCGGCGTTCAATCCGGCCGCGTACGTGGATATCGAGGTGTCCAGCGAGACCACCGGCGGCGAGCAGTCGGTGGAACTGCGGATCGGGCGGGCCTGCGGAGCCGGGGACGATGGCGCCTGGCCGGCGCTGCTCGACGCCGACCATCTGCAACCGCTGGACGCGCTGGTGCGCGGGGTGAATCCGCGCTTCTTCACCCGCGTGCGGGAGTCCACCGACTGCGCGCTCACCCTCGAGATCCGCCGGGCGGATATGCCTTTCCGCACCGCCGACGAGGTCGCCATCACCCGGTTCAGTTCGGGGGCGGGCTTCGTCTTCGCGGACCGGGGCACCCCGCTACCGCTCACCGTGCTGTAGCCGCGAACACCAGGAGATACGGCCGTGGCCCGCAATTTCGCCGACCTCTACGAACACTCCGCCGATGCCGTGCCGGATCGGATCGCCGTCATCGAGGGCGACCGGCGGCGCACCTTCGCCGAACTCGACGCCCGCGCCAACCGGCTGGCCCATCACCTCGCGGCGGCGGGGGCGGGGCCGGGCACGCATATCGGGTTTCACATGCACAACAGCATCGAGTCGCTGGAAACGCTGTTGGGCTGCTACAAGATTCGCGCGGTGCCGGTGAACATCAACTATCGGTACCGGGCGGAGGAACTGCGGTATGTCTACGACAACGCGGATCTGGAAATGTCGGTGCATCACCGGTGTTATGCGCCGCTGATCGAGGAGATCCGGGCCGGGCTGCCGAAGCTTCGGCACACGGTGGTGGTCGAGGACGATCAGGGCGGGGCGGGGTTGGCCAGCCGATCCGTGTCGTACGAAGACGCGATCGAATCGGGTTCTGCCGACCGCGATTTCGCTCCCCGCAGTGCCGACGACCACTTCATCATGTACACCGGCGGGACCACCGGCCTGCCCAAGGGCGTGATCTGGCGGCAGGAGGACATGTGGCGGGTGCTGGGCGGCGGGATCGACTTCTACACCGGTGAACCCGTGACCGACGAGTACGCGCAGTCCCGCATGGCCGCGGCGAATTCCACGCCCATGACCTGGTTCGTGCTGCCGCCGTTGATCCACGCCGCCGCCATGATGCCGACCTTCACCGCGCTGTGGTCGGGCAACGCGGTGCTGTTCCAGCCCCGCTTCGATCCCGACGAGGTGTGGCGGGTGGTGGCGCGGGAGCGGCCGCACGTGCTGGTGGTGACCGGGGACGCCATCGCCCGGCCGCTGGTGGATTCCTACCGGGCCGCGCCCGTGGACGCCTCCTCGTTGATCTCCATCGGCTCCGGGGCCGCCCAGCTCACCCAGCCGGTGAAGAACGCGCTGCTGGAACTGTTTCCGAGCACGCTGGTCACCGAATCCATCGGCTCCTCCGAAACCGGTTTCGGCGGTATCGGATTCGCGCAGAAGGATGACGATCCGGCTCGCGCGCCGCGGGTCAATGTCGGGCGCGGGGCGCTGGTGGTCGACGACGACGGGCGTCCCGTCGCGCCGGGTGGTACCGGCTGGGTGGCCAAGACCGGGAACGTGCCGATCGGGTACTACAAGGATCCGGTCAAGACCGGCAAGCTGTTCCGGACCGTGGACGGCGTCCGGATGGTCATCACCGATGATCGGGCCCGGGTCGAGGCCGATGGCTCGGTGACCTTGATCGGGCGCGGGAACATGGTCATCAATACCGGTGGCGAGAAGGTCTTCCCCGAAGAGGTCGAGGCGATCCTCAAGGCCCACCCGGCGGTGTACGACGCGATCGTGATCGGGGTGGCGCACGAGCGCTGGGGGCAGCAGGTGGCCGCGGTGGTGTCCGCGGCCGACGGCGTGATCGACTTCGAGGCGCTCGCCGCGCACGTGCGCGCGCACCTGGCGGGATACAAGCTGCCGCGCCGGATCTGGGTGGCGGACACTGTGTCGCGGACCCCCAGCGGCAAACCCGACTACCGCTGGGCCAAGTCCCGTGCGGCGTCGGCCGAACCGAATTGGGAAAGTCGATGAAACCACTGACATCGGGTACTGAAACCTGTTCTAATTTCGGCGTGGAGGCGCATTCCGTACTGGGCGAACAGGTCCGCATGCCGGTCGAGATCCGGCAGGCCGATGCGTGCTCGGCGCTGTTCCTGGTCGATGCCGCCGCGGCGCGCGGGCTGCTCGCCGACGCCGGGCTGCAACCTGTCACCGTGCTCGGAAAGGCCGTGCTGTCACTGGCATTCGTGCGATACGTGGACGGGGACCTGGGGCCCTACCACGAATTCGCGTTCTCGCTGATGGCCAAGCAGCGCGGGCGCAAGGACAGCACCGGGGCTTATATCCACTGGCTGCCGGTGAATCAGAGCTTCACCTGCGAAGCGGGGCAGTCGATCTGGGGCTTCCCCAAGCTGATGGCCGACATCGACATCACTCCCGACGGGCGTGGGCATCGCTGCGAGGTTCGGCTGGACGGGCAGCTGGTGATCGCGCTGCGGGTCGCGGACGGGTTCCCCATGCCGGGCGGCGCGGGCGGCGCATCGATCGACGCCTACACCTGGCGCAACGGAATCCTGCGCCGCACACCGTGGGTCATGAATCCGGGCGGAGTGACCGGACGGCCCGGCGGTACGCGCGTGGAGCTCGGTACGCACCCCGTCTCCGACCAGCTGCGGGCGCTCGGCCTGCCCAAGGGTGCGCTGTTCTCCAGTCGTATCGGCGCGCTCCGGATGACCTTCGGGGAAGCCGCCACGGTATTGCAGACCCGGGAGGTCCGATGAGCCGCACAGCATTGGTGACCGGTGCGGCCAGCGGCATGGGACGCATTGTCGCGCAACGGCTCGCGGCCGCGGGATGGACCGTGGCGGCGGTGGACATGAATGCCTCCGGACTCGCCGAGACCGCGTTGCGGTCGCCGAATACGCATACCTACACCTGTGACGTGTCCGATCCGGGCCAGGTTCGTGCCGTGGTCGACAAGGTGCGCTCCGAACTCGGCGCCATCGATCGGCTCGTGCACGCCGCGGGCATGTGCCATGTGCACGCCTCCGTGCTGGATCACGATGTGGCCCAGCTCCGGAAGATGATCGACGTCAACTACATCGGCACCGTCAATCTCTGCCAGGCCGTCGTTCCGGCCATGAAGCAGGCGGGCGCGGGCACCGTGGTGCTGTTCGCGTCGCTGGCGGGCTGGCTGCCCTCGCCGGGCATGGCCGGGTACACGGCCTCCAAGCACGCGGTGATCGGGTTCGCCGACAGCCTCTCCTACGAGCTGCACGGCACCGGCGTCCGCTTCCTGGTGCTGTGCCCGCCCATGGTGGAGACGCCGTTCCTGGACGCGGTGCGCAAGGAGAACGCCAGCGTGCTCGGCAATACCGGCGGGGCCACCCCGGAAAGCATTGTGGACGCGCTCGAGAAGGCGTTGGCCAAGCCGAAGACACCGCTCTACGTCTTCCCCGGGCAGGCCCGCCCGGCGTATCTCATGCGGCGCTTCCTGCCGAATATCGCCCGGGCCATCGTCCGGAGCACGGTGCATCCCACCGAATAACCCCCGCACGTGGATGTCGGCAAGTGCTCCGCTCGACATCCGCACCCGGCGCTGGGCGGCCATGATCCTGTGGCCGCCCAG
>NZ_JBSGBY010000373.1:0-8437 GCF_053601505.1 Nocardia sp. NPDC004722 | reverse complement strand
GGCGGCGCTGCGGGAGGCGCGGCGCAGCATGCATCTGGCCGCCGAGTTGCGGGTGCCGCTGGTGCTGGTGATCGATACCGCGGGTGCGGCGCTGTCGCGGGAGGCCGAGGAGCGCGGCCTGGCCCCCGAGATCGCCCGGTGCCTGGCCGATCTCGTCACCCTGGACACGCCGACCGTCTCGGTTTTGCTGGGTCAGGGCAGCGGCGGTGGCGCGCTGGCCCTGCTGCCCGCCGATCGCGTGCTGGCGGCAGCCAATGGCTGGCTGGCTCCGCTGCCGCCGGAGGGCGCCAGCGCCATCGTGTACCGCGATACCGGTCACGCCCCGAGATTGGCTGCCGCGCAGCGGATCCGGGCGGTGGATCTGGAGGCGGACGGCATCGTCGACCGGATCGTGCACGAATACCCGGATGCCGCGGAGGAACCGGTGGACTTCGCGCAGCGCATGGTCACCGCCATCGCCGAGGAATTGGCGGCGCTGACGGCGCTGCCGTTGGCGGAACTGGTCAGCCAGCGTCACCACCGCTATCGCCGATTGGGTTTGCCCGAGTAATCGAATCCGGCTCCGGGACGTAATTCGGGCCACATCCCGCACCGTCACACCAATGCTAGGAATTAGCTGCGGTCGTCCGGCTGCTACGGTCGGAGTGGTGACTTATCGGTACGAGACCAGTCAGATCCCAGCGATTGTGCTCAGCGATGGCCAGGTCATGCCCAAGCTGGGCTACGGGGTGTACAAGGTCGACGGCGACGACGCGGTCGGCACCATTTCCACCGCCCTCGAACTCGGTTACCGCAGCATCGACACCGCCTCGTTCTACGGCAACGAGGAAGAAGTCGGCCGCGCCCTGCGGGAGTCCGGCCTGCCGCGCGACGAGGTCTTCGTCACCACCAAGCTGTGGAACGCCGATCACGGCTACGACGCCGCCCTGCGCGCCTTCGACGAGAGCAGCCGGCGGCTCGGCCTCGACACCGTCGACCTGTATCTGATCCATTGGCCGGTCCCGTCGGCGGATCTGTACGTGGACACCTTCCGGGCGTTGCAGGCGCTCAAGCGGCAGGGCCGGGTGGTCTCGATCGGCGTCTCCAACTTCACCCGCGCGCACCTGGAACGGGTGATCGGGGAGACCGGCGAGATCCCGGCGATCAATCAGGTTGAGCTGCACCCGTATTACGCGCAGTCGGAGCTGCGGGCCTTCCATGCCGCGCACGGCATCGTGACCGAGGCGTGGAGCCCGCTGGGCCGCGGCGCGGAGTTCAACGATTCGGTGATCATCGGGCTGGCCGACAAGCTCGGCCGCACGCCCGCACAGATCATCCTGCGCTGGCACATGCAGCTCGGGAACGTGGCGATTCCGAAGTCCATGACGCCCGCGCGCATGGCCGAGAACCTGGCGGTCTTCGACTTCGAGCTGACCGGTCGCGAGATGACGCAGATCGCGGGCATCGACAAGGGCGCGCGGCAGGGAGCCGACCCCGACGTGATGGACATGGACGCTCCGGCCTGAACTCAGGCTCCGCTGTCGAGGTGAATGCCCAGGTACGAGGTCAATTCGACGGCGGCGGCCCGGCCCGCCCGGTTCGCGCCGATGGTGCTGGCGGAGGGGCCGTAGCCGATCAGGTGGATGCGCGGATCGGCCGCGACCCGGGTGGCCAGACGCCCGTCCATCGTGATGCCGCCGCCCGGGCCGCGTAGTCGCAGCGGCGCGAGATGGTCCAGGGCGCTGCGGAAACCGGTGCACCACAGGATCACGTCGGCGCGTTGGAAACTCCCGTCGGCCCACCGGATGCCCTCGGGTTCGATGCGGTCGAACATGGGCCGCCGATCGAGCACCCCGCGTTCCCGCATGGCCGCCACCCGCGCGTCCTCGCGCAGCCCGGTCACCGAGACGACCGAGCCGGGTGGAAGTCCGCGCCGCACACGGTCTTCCACCATGGCGACGGCCGCGCGTCCGTCCTCGGGTGCGAAGCGGCCGTCGCGGAAGACGGGTTCGCGCCGTGTCACCCAGGTGGTCGTCGTGACCCGCGAAATCTCGTCCAGCAGTTGGACGGCCGTAATACCGCCGCCCACCACGACCACGTGCTTGCCCTCGAATTCCGTTGCGGTGCGGTAGTCGTGGGCGTGCAGTTGCCGTCCGGCGAAGGTTTCCGCGCCCCGGTAATAAGGAATGAAGGGCTTGTCCCAGGTGCCGGTGGCGTTCACCAGTCCCCGCACCCGCAGCGTCTCGGTGGGCTTCAGCTCCGCGTGCAGCAGGCCGTCGACCTCCTGGTTCGGGCAGGTGGCGGCGGTGGCGCGGTCACACACCACGCTCACCGACACCGGCCGGTGCACGCGCAGATCGAAGCGCTTCTCGTACAGCTCGAAGTAGTGCGGCACCGCCGTGGCCGCCTGCACATTCTGCGAGCCCTCCGGCAAGGTCTCCTCGAAGGACATTCCGGGCAGATCGTGCACCCGGTTGACGGTGCCCAAAGTCAGTGACGGCCACCGGAATTGCCAGGCCCCGCCCGCGGCGGGCGAGTGGTCGACAATGAGAAAGTCCTGTTCGGGCCGTAACCCGAGGCGGTGCAGGTGGTAGCCGACCGACAATCCGGCCTGCCCGGCACCGATTACGAGGATGTCGACATCGGGTGTTGCGGTCACCGACCCGACGGTACGCGCACCTAGAGTGAAGGCTGATCATGGGTTGAGTAGCGCGGATGGGTTGGACAATGGGGAAGGGACACATGCTCGGAGTCAGCCGCGATGGTGAGGTCGTCACCATCGAACTGCAGCGTCCGGAACGCCGGAACGCCCTGAACGAGGAGCTCATCGGAGGGCTGCGTGCCGCCCTCGAGGAGGCCGCCACGTCGGCGCGGGTGATCGTGCTGACCGGTCAGGGGCCGCTGTTCAGCGCGGGCGCGGACCTGGACGGCGTGTATTCGGACAATTTCTTGGACGGTCTGCTGGCCATGCTGCGCACCATCGAGACGATCCCGGTGCCGGTGATCGCCGCGATCAACGGTGGCGCGTTCGGCGCGGGCGTGCAACTAGCCCTGGCGTCGGACCTACGGGTCATGACGCCGGATTCGTTCGTCGCGGTCCCGGCCGCGAAACTCGGTATCTCCGTGGACCGTTGGACGGTGCGGCGGTTGTCGAACCTGATCGGCGCGGGTCCGGCGCGCACCATTCTGCTGGGCGCGGAGCGGGTCTCGGCCACCGACGCCTACCACTTCGGTTTCGCCAACAAGATCGGCACGCTGGCCGACGCGCAGGCGTGGGCCAAGCAGATCGCCGAGCTCGCGCCGCTGTCGCTGCGGCATCTGAAGCTCGTCTTCAATGACGACGACACTCGAGGCCCGGACACCAGCGAGCAGACCGCGGCCCTGGACGCGGCGTGGCGCAGCGACGACGCGCAGGAGGCGCGCGCGGCGCGCCAGCAGAAGCGGCCCGCGAAGTTCGAGGGTCGATGAACGGGGAGCGCGCGACCGCGAAAACGCGGAAACTGGTGGGTATGGCAGCGGGTGCATTCGGTATTTCCTGGTTGGTCCGGGCGGCGTGGGGGATTCCGTCCGCCATGGGCGCGTCCATCTCGGCCATCGCGCCGACCGCACGGGGCGCGACCACCTATCGCGGCCGGCAGTTCCACAACACCGAGCCGAGCAGTCAGATCACCGGTTCCCCGGTGGAGCTGATGTATCAGCTGGTCACGCAGCGCAACAACGGCCGCCCGGCGGGCGAGATCCCGCTGGTGACGCCGGAGTTGCCCGCGCAGGCCGGGGATCTGGCGGTCACCTGGTACGGGCACGCCACCTGCCTGGTGGAGGTGGACGGCTACCGGGTGCTGGCCGATCCGGTGTGGAGCGAACGGGTTTCGCCGTCCGCGCTGATCGGCCCGGCCCGGCTGCATCCGGTGCCGTCGCCGCTGTCGGCGCTGCCGCCACTGGACGCGGTGCTGATCTCCCACGACCACTACGACCATCTCGACCGCGATACCGTGATGGGCCTGGTGGACAGCCAGGAGTGCGTGTTCATCGTGCCCATCGGCATCGGCGCGCATCTGCGGCACTGGGCGGTGCCCGAGGAACGCATCGTCGAATTGGACTGGGCCGCTTCGACTTCCCTGTCCGAGCTGGAGCGCGATCACGGTGACGGCACCGATCTGGTGATCACCTGCACCGAGGCGCGGCACTTCTCCGGCCGCGGGCTGGTGCGCAACACCACGCTGTGGGCGTCGTGGTCGATCGCCGGTCCGACCCGGCGGGTCTACTTCGGCGGAGACACCGGCTACACCAAGGCTTTCGCGGAGGCGGGCGCGCGGCTGGGCCCGTTCGACCTGACCCTGCTGCCCATCGGGGCCTACGACCGGCACTGGCCGGACGTGCACATGAACCCGGAGGAGGCGGTGCGCGCCCACGCCGATCTGTGTGTCGGCGATCCGGGTTACGGGCTGCTGGTGCCGATTCACTGGGCCACCTTCAATCTGGCCTTCCACGGCTGGTCGGAGCCGGTCCGGCGACTGGTGGAAGCGGCCCGCGCGGCCGGGACACGCATCGCCGTGCCGAAGCCGGGGCAGCGGATCGACCCCATTGGACTCCCAGCGGGGGAGACCTGGTGGGAAGATGTTCGCCAATAACGGACCGAGATTGAAGGAGCAGGGCTGTGGGTTTCATGGACACGCTCAAAGGCTTGGTCGGCAAGGGCAAGGAAGTGGCGGCCCAGAACGCCGAGAAGATTGAGCAGGCGGTCGACAAGGCCGGCCACGTGATCGACGAGAAGACCGGCGGGAAATTCACCTCCCAGATCGACAAGGGCGCGGAAGCGGTCAAGAACGCCATCCCGACCGACGGTGCCGAGGCTGCGGCGGAAGCGCCCGCGGCGGCCCCGGAGGCCCCGGCCGCGGAGCCCGCACCCGCCGAGGCGGCGGCCGAACCGGCCGCGGAACCGGCTCCCGAGGGCGACAAGCCTGCGGAGTAGCAACACCGGGCTTTCCACGGGCCGTTCGGGAGTGGCGGATCTCCGCCGCTGACCCGAACGGCCCGTTGGCTTTTCACGGGTATTGCGGGTTCCCGGGAATTGTCGGTGTCCGGATCTAGACTGCTGTTATGGGGTCCCGCAGGGATTTCGGGGGTATCGAGGTTGGGCTGACCAACCTCGACAAGGTGCTGTATCCAGCCACCGGGACCACCAAGGGCGAGGTCATCGACTATTTCACCGCCATCGCCCCGGCCCTGCTGCCGCATATCGCCGAGCGGCCGGTGACCCGCAAGCGGTGGCCGAACGGGGCGGACGAGCAGTCGTTCTTCGAGAAGAACCTGGCCGAGCACGCGCCGAAGTGGTTGCCACGCAGGACGGTTCAGCATTCCGACCGGCCGGTCACGTATCCGGTGATCGACAGCGTGGCGGGAATGGCCTGGCTGGGCCAGCAGGCGGCGCTGGAACTGCATGTGCCGCAATGGCGTTTCGACGGTCCCGAGGTCGGGGACATCACGCGGCTGGTGTTCGATCTGGACCCCGGGCCCGGAGCCGGGCTCGCCCAGTGCGCGGAAGTGGCGCTGATCCTGCGGGATGTGGTGCACGAGGTCGGGCTGGCGGCCTTCCCCGTCACCAGCGGTTCCAAGGGGATTCACGTCTACGTGCCGCTGGATCGACGGCTCGGGCCGAACGGGGCGTCGGCGGTCGCCAAACAGGTGGCCACCAATCTGCAACAGCTGCGCCCGGAACTGGTCACCGCGACCATGGCCAAGTCGGCGCGCGACGGCAAGGTGTTCCTGGACTGGAGTCAGAACAATCCGGCCAAGACCACCATCGCGCCGTACTCGCTGCGCGGGCGCACCGAGCCGTGGGTGGCCGCGCCGCGCGCCTGGGCGGAGATCGAGAAGCCGAAGAAGCTGCGGCACTTGCGCTTCGACGAGGTGCTGCGCCGCTGGCAGCAAGACGGCGACCTGCTGGCGGACCTGGATGAGCCACTGCCGCAACCGGACCCGCTCGACACCTACCGCGCCATGCGCGACCCGAGCCGCACGCCCGAACCGGTGCCGCCCGGCCCGCCGGAATCCGGGCCGGGGGACCGGTTCGTGGTGCAGGAGCATCACGCGCGGCGGCTGCACTGGGATCTACGGCTCGAACGCGACGGCGTGCTGGTCTCCTGGGCCGTGCCCAAGGGCCCGCCGGTCGACACCGGCGAGAACCGGCTGGCCGTGCACACCGAGGACCATCCGATGGAGTACCTCACCTTCCACGGGAGCATCCCCAAGGGCGAGTACGGCGGCGGTGAGATGACCATCTGGGATACCGGCACCTACGAGACCGAGAAATGGCGCGCGGACGAGGTGATCGTGCGGCTGCACGGGCAGCGCCTCGACGGCCGGTACGCGCTGATCCAGACCAACGGCAACCAGTGGCTCATGCACCTGATGAAGGATCAGTCGCGGCCGGAAGGCAATGGGGCGAAACCGGTTTCGACGCCCCGTGCGCCCGTGCCGATGTCGCGCGGTCTGACGCCGATGCTCGCCACCGCGGGCGATGTGACGACCCTCGACGCCGCACAGTGGGCCTTCGAGACCAAATGGGACGGATTCCGGCTGATCGCCGAGATCGAGGACGGCGCGGTGACGCTGCGCAGCCGCGCGGGGCACGTGGTCACCGGCAAGTATCCGGGCGTGGCGGTGCTGGGCGACGAATTGGCCGGACACAGTGCGGTTCTCGACGGCGAGGCGGTGGTCTTCGACGATCACGGCGGCGCGAATCTCGGCCTGCTGCGCGAGGATTCGAAGCGGGCGGTGTTCCTGGCCTTCGATCTGCTGTACCTCGACGGCACCTCGCTGATCCGCAAACGCTACGACGATCGCCGCAGGGTGCTGGAAGCCTTGGCCGCACAGGCGCGTTCGCTGATCGTGCCGAGGCAGCTGCCCGGCTCCGGCGCGGAAGCCCTGCGCTACAGCCAGGAGCACGGCATGGAGGGCGTGGTCGCCAAACGCCGGGATTCGGTCTACCTACCGGGGCGGCGCGGGCAGTCGTGGGTCAAGACCCGCAACTGGCGGACGCTGTCGGTGGTGGTCGGCGGATATCGGCGTTCGGAGGTGCGGCAGTTCGCTTCGCTGCTGGTCGGGGTGCCGCACGAGGGGGAGCTGTACTACCTGGGCCGGGTGGGCACCGGCTTCAGCGAGCAGGAGATGAGTGAACTGGCGGATCGGTTGCGCCGCCTCGAGCGCAAGACCAGCCCGTTCGGCAACGAACTCACCGCCGACGAGCGCAAGGACGCGATCTGGGTGAGCCCCAAGCTCACCGGCACGGTCCGCTTCATGAACTGGACCGAGACCGGACGCCTGTGGCATCCGGCCTGGATCCCCAGCTCGGACTAGCTCGGCCTAGCTCGTTTTCTCGAGCAGCGGCACGAGGGTGTCGATATCGGTGACCAGGGCATGCCCTTGGAAGGCGAAATCGTCCCAGGCACGCTGCTTTCCGGGCTCGTCGCGCCCGCCCACGCCATCGCGGAGCACAACCGGCAGGAAGCCCAGATCGGTGGAATGCGTGACGGTGGGCGCGATCCCGATCTCCAGTGCCACCCCGACGATGGCGTACGCGCCGATGCCGAGATCGCGCAGCGTCGACGCCAGGGGAGTGCCTTCGAAGGCGGACATCGAGGTCTTGTCGAACACCACCTCACCGTCGCGTGGCCGCAACTGCGGGACCAGCTCGAAGCCCGGGGTGTCCCGTTGCAGGATCGGCACCACCGCATCGACGGAATCGACGCCCTGCCAGGTCATCGCCATGCGCAGGGCGAAGCTGCCCATCAGCCGCTTGGGCAGGAAGAAGTGCCGTAGGAAGATCACCGGATAGCCGCCGCGGCGCGCCGCCTCGACGACCCGCACCACCCGCTCGGTGATCTCCGGCCCGTCTTCGAGCTGCCCGAGCACCCCGACCTGCATGTCGTACACGATCAGCGCCATCCGTTCCGGCGCGCACACGTCCTCGAGCGTCTCCGGAATCGCCAGCCCGTTCCCCTGCCGCATAAGCCCTCCGCAATCTCCCTCTGCCCCACCCTCTTTCGCCCCACCGTACCCGCGCGCCGGGGTCAGGCGGCGCGGCTCCTCGGCGCGCCGGGGTCGGCGACGAGGCCGAATTCGATGAGGCTGGCCGCGGTGTCGAAGAGGGTTTCGGCGACCGGCCGCATGCGCCAGCCGAGGTCGTGTTCGGCCTTGGCGGCGCTGAGGTTCTCCGAGCGGCCCAGGAAGCGGGCCGCCAACCGGGCATCGGGATTGAACCGGGCGACCAGGCGGATGAGCCAGTCGGGCAGGACCCGGGTGGAGACGCGATAGCGCTGCGCGAGGATCTCCGCCATGGCCGGGAAGGTCACCTCGGGTCCGGCGCAGATGTAGCGGTTTCCGGCGGCCGCGGGAACCTCCATGGCCAAGCGGTGGGCGACGGCCAGGTCGCGGACGTCGACGGTGGCGAAGTTGA
>NZ_JBSGBY010000372.1:0-8478 GCF_053601505.1 Nocardia sp. NPDC004722 | reverse complement strand
GCCATCCTCGACCCGCTGGTCATCCGGCCCGTGCAGCATCCGCAATGCGCGGGAGCCATGCTCTCCGCCGACGGCGCGGTCCTGCTCGCCGCGCGCGTGCACGCCGCCGGGGACGTCCTGCGCGCCACCGCCGCCTGGTTCACCCTGCTCAAGCAGACCCGGCGCGCGCTGCGCATCACCGAGGGCAACGCCCAGGACCTGTACTTCCAGCGCTGCTTCGAACTGGCTACCGTCTCGGGCATGCCGGACCCGGTCCGCGATCGGGCCGCCGCCGAGGCTGCGCTGCGAGAGATCCACGGCCTCACCGCGGGCCGCACCACCCAGGCGTTGAAGGACTACCTCGCCGACCAGTCCCGCGCCGCCGAGGTGACCGCCCTCATCCACACCGCTTGGCGCCGCCGCCCCCTCACCGACGTGCCCGACCACACCCGCGTCCTCGCCGAACTCCTCGACGCCTGCGCCGCAACACGATTCGATGAATCCGGCAGTGCCGACCTGGACGCCGCCATCGCCGCCTCCCTGGGTACGCACACCGGAATCCAGCTGTGGCGTGCGGAGCCGGACGGCGCGAACGACGGCCGCTCGGGGGCAGGCCACACCGACCGCGAATCAGGCCGCAGCGCCCACGAACTCGGTCTGACGCTGTATCCGCTGCCGGAAGCGCCGCGCGTCGGCGGCTCGGCCTCCACCGCCACCCTCGGCCTGCCCTTCGATCGCACCATCCACGAGCGCATCTTCACCGTCCTGCAAGCCTCCAGCGAACGCGGCGACCTGCCCCCTATCCCGGAACTCGTCGATGCCGAGATCGCGCGAGCCTGCGCCCCCTGGGCCCTGTTGGACGAGTCCCTGCGCCTGGCCGCCGCCGTGGGAGCGGTGCTGGCCGTGAGTCTGCGCCCGCTCGGGGATCTGCTGACCCCCGCGGGCGATCGGGACGCCGCGCGCGAACCGTCACGCGCATTCGCAGGCGCTGCCGTCGGCCTGATGGGCGCTGCCGTCGGCCTGACCGGTACCGCCGCCGGACTGCTCGGCACGTCCGCCGGGCTACTGGGCGCCTCCGCCGAGCGTTCCGCCGGATCCGGTGGGCGAAACGGCACGCTTGCCCGGTCCGGCGGTGTCGAGATCGAATCAATCAGTCCGGCAATGGAATCGAGTGCCGCCTCCGAGGTGGTCGGCACGGCGGGATCCAATGGTGCGGCGACTTCGCGCGGCACGACCGAGTCGAACAGCGGGTCGGGACGCGGTGCGGCGATCCTGAACGGCGGATCGATGTCCGACGGCGGGCCGGGGTCGGGCGTGGCGGCGCGGTTGGTGAATGGGCGCTGGCAGCGGGAGGCCTATGTGCTGCAGGCGCGGCGGATGGCGGTGCGGGTGGATGCCGTCGACGGGCCGCTGGGGGCCGTCGCGGCGGATCTGCGCGTACCGTGGCGTCCATACCTGCGGAGATTGTGGGCGCGGCTGCACGGGCGGGATGTGCGTGAGTTTCCCGTGTACGCCGCGGACGAACTCTGGGATCTGCTCGACGGCGTGGCGCGGTCGGTGATCCTGGACCACCGGATGCGAGTCAAGCGGGCCCTCGCCGCGACTGCCGAGGCGACGCCCGACGATCGGGAATCGAGGGCGGGATGACGAACTCGACGGTCACGATCCAGCGCTACCCCGACGGGCTGTACGCCATCATCCCGGCCGGGACGCCGGACGCACTGGCGGCGGCCCCGGGCCCCGACACCATGGTGCTGGAAGTCCTCGGCGGTCACCTGATCTGGAATGTGCTTGCCGGACAGGAGATTCCGGCAGCCCTACTCGACGACGTCGACGCCGCTCAGGAGTGGGTGTGGGCGATCTACGGCGAACCGGTCGCCCTCGCGCTCGAGCCCAGCGGCGACGACTCGGGCCCGGGACGGAATGGACGACAGGTCGGCGGCGCTGAAGGGCGCGCTGGGCGCGAGGTAGCGGCATTCGCGGCCCGGCCCGCGCTGGCGGCCTCCGCATACCGGCTCGCGTACGCGCACTGGGCTTCTCGCTGGTGGCCCGCCTCCGTGCTGGACGGCATCGCGGCCCTCGACCCGGTGCTACTCGATCGCGAGATCGCGCAGCTCACCGAGGAATGCGAAGCCCTGGTGGACGGCGCGGACGCGCTCGCCCCGCCGCTCCCGGCGACAGTCGAAAGCTCGCTGCGCGCCTCGGATTACGCCCTGGCCGCCGGTGACGAACACCGGGCCGGAACCATGGTGCTCGCGCGCGGCACCGGCGGCTGGGACTGGCGGCGCTGCCCACCCGGCCTGGTCGACGCCTCCGAATCCGCCGTCTCCTGGCAACTCGTCCGCGACGCGGGCGCCACCACCGTGGCCATCACCGTCGCCGCCCACCCCGACCGGTCCGCCGACACCCCCGCCCACCTGCGCCCCTGGGCCCACGTCGACACCGGCCGCGGCGAATTCGACACCGAACTGCACCCCGTCCACGACACCTGGATAGGCGAATCCCCGCTCCCCACACCGGCTTCCGCCATCCACATCGCCATCCACGTCCCCGGCTTCGGCCCCCTCCCCGACGACACCGAATCCGCCGCCGACCTCCGCGACCGCATCCGTGATTTCGCCGCCAGCCGCTTGCTCGCCGCCGCCGTCCCCGACATCGACGGCGACCCCTTGGCCCCGCTGCTCGCCGAAATAGCCGCCGCCGCCAACGATTCGGACTTCTGAGCATGTCCGAATCAGACGGTTCCGCCGAGGTCGAGAGTCCGTTGTTGCGGGCGGGGGCGGAGGCGGTGGGGCGGGGGGAACTGTGGGAGGGGTTGCGGATTTTCGAGCGGGCGGCGCGGGTTGAGGTGGGGGATTTGCGGTTGTGTGCGTTGGTGGATGTGGCGGTGGTGACCGATCGGCTGGGGGATCATGCGGGGGCGGTGGAGCGGTTCGGGGAAGCGTTGGCGGAGATGCGGACCGATGCGCCGCGGATGTATCCGGGGGCGTTGATCGGGTTGTCGCAGGCGCTGCAGAATCTCGGGGATCTGGATGGGGCGCAGGCCGCGTTGGAACAGGCGCGGGCGGCGTTGGGTGGGGAGGACGCGCCGGGGGATCTGCGGCTGGCCTGTCTGGTGTCGTCGACGGCGGTGGCCATGCATCGGCAGCAGTGGTGGCGGGCACTGGATCTGGCGGGCGAATCCCTGGACGCGGCACGGAAGTTCGGTCCCGCGCAGGCCGGGCATCCGCTGATGAATCTGGCCGCCGCGCACTTCGAGACCGGGCGCTGGGAGCTGGCCCAGGATTTCGCGGGGCAGGCGCTGGCCGCGTTCGAAGCCGTCGAGGACCGCACCGGCGTCGCGGAAACCCGGCAGAACCTCGCGTTGATGTACACGCGCACAGGATGTTTCGATGACGCGGAACCCCTGCTGGCCGCCGCTCAAGAGCATTTCGACGCCGCCGGGGTCGCGCATCGCGCCGGAATCGGTTTGAAGGTCATGGGTTTCATCGCCGAGCAGCGCGGACAGCACGAGGTCGCGGAGCAGCGCTATCGCGAGGCGCTGCACCGATTCGAGGAGTCGCGGGCCGTCATCGACGCCGCCGATGTGCGACTGCGCCTGGCCGCCACCGCCTTCGCGACCGGACGCTACGACCAGGGCGAGGCCGAACTCGCCGCCGCCCGCGCCACCTACGCCGTCCGCGGCCTCGGCCTGCACTGCGCCCAGCTCGACTACTGGCACGCCGGTCTCCTCGAGCCGCTGGTCACCCAGGTGCCCGGATTGCTCGCGCGCGCAGTGGATCTGGCGGTCCCGGCCGCACTGGCCCTGGATGCCGTGCGCTACGAACTGCCCGACGGCGCACAGCGCGACACCTGGAACCGCCGCATCGTGAACCCGGCACTGCGCTTGGCCTTCCGCTACGCGTATCTGGCGGGCGACGCCCGCCTGGTCGCCGACCTGATCGAAAGCCAGTGCGCGGGAACGATACTGGATATCGACCGGCTCGCCTCCGATCCGCCCCTCCCGCTCGACATGTTCGAACCCTTCGACCCGCCCGCGGATTCCGCCGCGCCACTGCAGGACGCCCTCCAGCTCGGCACCGCGCTCGCGGCGGTCGCTGCCAGTGCGGGGCTCCCCGTGGCCCCGCCCGCTCGGATCGCCGTGCCCCCGGACGGCCACGTGGCCCTGGAGATTTGGCTGTCCGCCGCCGAACAGCGCTACGGCCGCCGCCTGCGCGCCGATCGGGTGATCACCGCATGACCCAGGCCCGGCCCGCTCTGATCGACCTTCGTCCGAAACGCCGAGACCTGTCGGCTGTTCGGCCGAGCGCGGCGCGTCCCGACCGGGCGGTGGCCGCATGACCCCGACCGTGTATGTCCGAATGGCCGATGCCGGTGATCTCTACGTGACCTGGAGGTGGGCCGAGGAAGACGCCGCGCCCGGCGGAGTCGGGGTGGTGCCCGAAGATCAGGTCGAGGCGGCGATGGCCCGATTCGCGGCGGCCTTGCCCGCGCCGGGTGTCCCGGGAGGACTCGAATCCGCGCTCACCATTGGGGAACTGGCCACGCTGGAGGCGGAAACTGCTCTGGCACAGTATCTCTCGTCGGTATTCCTGCCATACAACCTCGCGGTCCAGCTGCACGAGCTCTACAGTCGTGGTGTCCGCCCGCACCTGCGCATCCAACCCTCGCCGCGCACAGCGCAATTGCCCTGGGAGCTGATCGCTCCCGATCCTGATGTCCGGCTGGTCGAGATCGCCGATGTCAGCGTCCTGGCCCCCGCCGGGATCGTGCACGCACCCGCCCGGGTCGCCCGCGCGTGGACCAGCACCCGCACCCACCCGGTGGTCGCCATCCTGGATCCGCGCGTCCCCGGCTTCCGGGCGGATTCGGCGCTCGGCTCGGTGCTGGGCCGGATGGACGCGGCCGCACCCCTGGCCGAGCTGGTCGCCGCGCACGCGGCCGCGGACCGGCTCACCCCGGCCGTCGGCGACCCGCTGGAGGCTTTCCGCCGCACCGATCTCGACCGCTCCTGGCTCAGCGACGCACTGCACGCGGGCGCGGCGCGGCTGCTCTACGTCGGACACGTCACCGCGGCGGCCCCCGAATCCGGCCGCAGCGAATCGGCCACCCTGCATCTGTCGTGCACGGCCGCCAGCCCGGGCTGTGCCCCCGCCTACCGCGATCACCGTCCGCTCTCGGCCCGGGATCTGCTGCTGGGCACACACGCCCTGCCCGTTTCGAGCGCACCGGCCAGTGGAAACGGCCACCGTGACAACCCGATACCGCGCACCGGACCCGAAATCTGGCCCATCCCCAGCCGGGTCGCCCTCATCGCCTGCGAGAGCGGCGGCGATCTGCGTTTCGCCGAACCGCTCGGCCTGGTCGCCGCCATGCTCACCGGCGGTGCGGAACTGGTCACCGCGGGGCGCTGGCCGTTGCCCACCGATCTGGCCTTCCACCGTCTCGCGGGCACCGCCCCGACCGCACACCCATTCCAGGAAGCCGTGTGCGCCATCGACGCCGCGCACGAGTCCGAGGATCCGGTGATCGCCCTCAATGCCTGGCAGCGCACGCATCTGGCCGCCTGGCGCGACACCGGCCGGATCGAGCATTCCCCGCTGATCTGGGCCGCCTTCGCCACCGTCGACGCGCGCTGACGAGGTCCCCCCCGCGCCCCCAGATCGTTCGCCCCTGAAACTACCGCCCCGAGAAGTCTGGGGTCACGAAAAGATAACGGCCGCAAGGGACCTCCGATGAGCTGACGGGACGTTCAGCAGAGGAGAGGTTTCGATGGCGCGGTTCGTGACAGGCATCCTCGCGATGACAATGGCGATAGCGGCGGCCTTGATCGCCGGGCCTACCGGCCATGCCACACCGGGGTCGAGCCTCGCGCCGGATGGCTTGCGGCACTGTGAGGTCAGCGCGGGCCGCCAGCCCCAGACCGCGACACCCGAAGAGGTGGGCCTGGATTCGGCCGCGCTCGGCAAGGCGGTGAACTTCGCCTCCGACCCGACCCGCTTCACCGTGCAGATCTTCCGCAACAACTGCCTGGTCGGCAGCGGGCCGAACAACCAGCGCGCGGGCGGGGTCGCCTGGAATCTGTGGAGCGGCACCAAATCGGTGGTGTCGATGGTGGCGGGCATCGCGGTCGACGAACACAAACTGCGCGTGGACGATCCGATCGGAAACTATCTGCCCGCCGGGCTCGGTGACGACGCGCACCGTGCCATCACCGTGCGCAGCCTGCTGACCGAGACCTCCGGTATGGAGGTCGCCATCGCCTCGGAGGGCGTGACCGGGCTGTTCCGGCTCGACCCGAACGTGGTGGCGCAGGCCCTGGCCATGCCCATCACGCAACCGCAGGGCCAGGCGTGGCAGTACAGCCAGCGGGCCGTGGATCTGCTCGTCTATGTGATCGGTCAGGCGGTCGGCGAGGACTTCCAGTCCTACGCGCAGCGAAAACTGTTCGACCCGTTGGGTATTCACAGCGGTGACTACCTATGGGCGCGGGACCGCAGCGGCAACACCTACGGCCACGCGCACCTGGTGCTCCCGCCCGACGACTACGTCAAACTCGGCCTGCTGCTGGTCGAGCGCGGCAATTGGCAAGGCCGCCAGCTGATCTCGACCGACTACTTCACCGAGGCCACCACCCCTACCGACGCCAACCCCTGCTACGGCTTCCTGATCACCGTCAACGGCCCGGGTTGCGAGGACGTCTTTCCCGGCCTGCCCAAGGACGCCATCCAGATGGCGGGCATGATGCGCCAGGACAACTTCATCGTGCCCAGCCTCGGCCTGCTGGTGAGCTGGACCGGCGTCACGGCTCCCGGTGGCGCGGTGAGCTTTCCGCACGACGTGCTGCGCGGCGTCGCGGCCGCCTTCCGCACCCCGACCCTCGCGGATCCCGGCCCGTACGTCGAACACCCCGACGTGAGCCTGAACGACCCGATGTTCCTCAACCCGGACGCCACGCTCGCCGCCCTCGGCCTCGGGCCCATGTCCTACCCGGGCTGCGGTGTCCTGCAATGCCTGGGCAAGCCGCTCTACGCGCCCTTCGACAACTGGCCGCCCGGCTGCTTCATCCTCGGATGCCTGGGGCCCGATCCGGCGACCCCGGGCATCCGCTGATCGCCGAGTGTTATTGGTGCTGGCCGCAGTTGGAGCAGAAGCCCGCGCCCACGGGAACCTGATGGCCGCAGCCGGTGCAATGCGCTTGCAGGGCCAGCGCGGTACCGCAGGAGCCGCAGAAGCGGCCGCCCGTGGTGGGCGCATTGCAGGTGGGGCAGTTGACCCGCGCCGGAGTGGCCACGTCGTGCTGCGAAACCCAATCCTGCTGGTAGGCGGCGTCGCGGATCTGGGATCCACGTGCCTCGGCCTGCGCCTGCGCGATCTGGTGCTGCACCTGCGGCGAGCAGTTGGTGCACTGACCGACCTGCTCGTTCCAGCAGACGTTGTGGCAGACCCAGCGCCCGCAGCCGCCGCAGGCGCGGAAGTCGTTGCGCACCTGCTCGACCGCGCGGGCGAAGGCCTTGTCCTTGGTGCTCGAGGAGGAGCCGCCCCAGTGGTTGGAGTAGCTCTCCGCGGCATTGGAGATCTTGTCGATGGCACGGACCTGATCCCCGAACAGGTCGCGCAGCACCCGCAGGGCACCGCGGCCGCGCGAGAAGTAGTTCTGCTCGAACGGGGACTTGTAGGAGGTGCTGCAGCGATCACAGCGGAACTCCCACTGGAATCCGTCGTCATTGGATTCGTCGTGGTAGTAGCTGGTGAAGACGACCGGACCGGTCATGGTGGAGTTATTCCTTTACGGCTGAGCGGAAGTCTGTGAACCGACGTGCCCGGAGCCCCCCGGACCGTGTTTCGTCAGGTTCTTATCGTATGACTCGCGTCGCCCGCAACACATCCCACGAATCTCACCCGGCCGTCTTCGGGGCTAGTCGGTGAAGCCGACCTCCGCCTCCACGGTGTCGCGCCGGACGTACAGGTCCCAATACCGGTCGCCCAGTTCGTTATTGGTCATGCGGGGAATGCTCACCCCCGCCGGGACCACCTCCGGATGCGCGTCCACGATCCGTTCGGCCTCGCTGCCGCCGATCAGGACACCGATATTGAGCAGGCCGAGATACACACCGCTGCCGCGCAACTCCTCGGCCAGCTGCAGCAGGTAGCCGCGCTGCGCCGCCAGTGCGACACCGATATTCGCCAGGTAGGGGTGCGTCAGCCGGGGCGTCGACCCGGAGGAGAACAGCAGGGTTCCGGTGCCGCGCTCGAGCATGCCCGGCAGCAGGGCGCGGGTCATGAGGATGGGGGAGTGCAGCTTCAGTGCCATGGGAACGCGCAGGTCCGCGATGTCGAGGGCGCGGGTCGAGGCGACGCGATCGGACATGTCGGCCGCCGCGCCGTGCAGTGCCACGTCGATCTCGCCGAGGGTGGTGCGGATCGCGGCGACGGTGTCGTTTCCCGCACCACTCCCCCGCCGACCACCACGACGACCGTCGCCCCGAAACCCACCAT